>NZ_KE148570.1:0-2661 GCF_000410635.1 Comamonas sp. B-9 | reverse complement strand
CCCCCGGCGCCCCCAGCCACTGGCCGGCATCGTTCATCAGGCCATAGCGGATGGCCCACTGCCCGGCGGTCGATGGATTGCGTACCAGCGCCTCGGCCACCCAATAGCGGCCCATGCGCCAGTACTGCCGGACCATCGGCCACGCGTCTTGCCAGCCGGGCGGGCGCCAGTCCTCGGAAAACGGCGCCGCCACCACCGCGTAGCCATGGCGAAAGCGGCGCGCCTCGTGGAACTGCGGCGCAATCACCCAGTGGCCGCGCGCATTCTGGTAGCCCCAGCGCCCGGTGGCCGCGTCCTGGACGGGCCGCAGCCCCTCCCCACCCTGGCTGCGCTGCAGGCGCTGCCAGCGGCACACCCGGGGCGTTTGGGCGTCGCGCAGCAGGCGCAGTCCGGCGTTGCTGCACAGCTGGATGCGGCGCTGCGCCGTCGCATCGGGCAGCATGCCAAAGATGAACGGAATCACCATGCGCCCTTGCGGATCGATCAGGCCCGAGCCGGTCGAGCCCGGTGTGACGATCTGCTTTTTGTAGTCCATCCACTGCGCCGTGGTGATATCGCTGGGCGGCACTGGCGCCAGCCAGCGGCCCCGGGCATCACGCAGGCCCGGCTGTGCATACACCAGGTCCAGCTGGAGGTCCGAGGGCAGGGACTGGGCATCGTCCGGCATCAGGTAGGCGAGCGCATCGGCGGAGAACACCGCGTTGGTGGTGCTGCCGTCGCAGGTGAGCGGCGGCACAGCCCAATGGCCTTGCGCATCCAGGCGCCCGTAGGCGGTGGTGGCCTCCAGTGTGCCGCCTGGCTTGTGCTGCACCAGCCAGACCTTGGTAGCGGGCTGCAGCACCTTGTTGACGCTGGAGTTGCTGATGGATTCCACCCGCAGCACCTTCCAGCGGCCATTGCAGAGGCTGCGCGCGGACGGCGCCAGAAACAGCGTGCGGCCGTCCAGGGCATCGAACAAGGCGGGGGCCAGTGCCGTGTCGGGGTCAGGGTTCAGGCTCAGCCAGCGCAGGCGATCGACCAGGCGGGGATCAAAGCGGGTCTGGAACATGAAGATCTCTGCCCAGGGTGGCGCAGACGACGACACCGGCTGCATCTGCCAGTGCTGCTGCATCGGCAAGGCCCGCTCGGGGTGGGCATACAGATCCTGGTAGTCAGGCGGCGCAGCCTGGGCGCCGGCGAGGCCCAGACTGAGCGCGAGCAGCCCCAGCCAGGCACGCAAGACTTGCAAGGCGCTCATACCGAGCCCCTGGCCCGCCGCCCGGGCACGGACAGCTGCTGCGGCATACCGCCGCTAGAAGGATGCAGAGGAAAGAGCATGAGGCCATGGACCAAAAGGGATACAGCGCCAAAGTATCCGCTTTTTCTTCTGCCGCCCGGCGGCAACCTTCGCAAGAAAAAACCCTGGGTGGCACCGCGCCTCCTCCCAGGGCTTTTCAAGCTGCTTGGCCGCTCTAGGCCGGTGCCGTCTCCAGTGCTGGCTCGCCCAGGCTCAGCATCAGCCGGTTGGCCCAGTTGAAGAAGGCCGCGCCTTGCAGCGCATCGGCAATCGCATAGTCATCCAGCCCGGCTTGGCGCAGGCCATCGATATGCGAAGCATCCAGCGCCAGGGGGGTCTCGGTCAAGGCGACCGAGGCGGCAACAATCGCATTCCAGCGTGGGCCCAGATCGGCCTGCACGCCATCATCCAGCAGCTTTTGCACATCCTCTTCGCGGCGCGAGAAATGCGAGGCAAAGCGTGCATGCACCGAGGCGCAGTAAATACAGCCGTTGAGGCGGGATGTGGCTGCAGCGGCCAGCTCGCGCTCGGCGCGGGGCAGGCCCCCATCGGGGTTGTAGAAGATGTCCTTGTCGGTGCGGGTGCGCGCGCCCAGGGTGTCGGGATCGCGGGCCAGCAGCCGAAAGTACGGCGACTTGGCACGCGCTGCATCGACCAGTCCGTCAAAGTGCCTCGGGGTCAGCTCGGCCTCGGGCAGCGGCTCGATCCAGGGCAGCCAGTCCAGCTGGGCCTGGGTAAAGACCTGGGGCGCGGTGCTGTTCGGGTAGTGCAGGGTTTGCTTGCTCATGCGGCGCTCTCTTCGGCGGTGGGTTGTTGGGCGGATGTGGCTGGAGCCGGATGGGCCTGCAACAGGCGCAGGCCCGCCACCACGCGGATCTGAAAGGCCAGGAAGGACACCAGCTGCGACAGCACCACGATGTCGGTCTCGCTCCAGCCGGCATCGAGCAAGGCCTGCAGATGCGCGGGCTGGGCATCACGGGGGTGGAAGACCAGCAGATGTGCATGCGCCAGGCCGGCGGACAGGCGCTCGCCCAGCACGGCACGGCTCTGCGCGCCCACCGCATAGACCGGGCCGGCCTGGTCTTCGGCGCTCAAGGGGCCTTGCGGGTACTGGCCATAGGGGCCCCGGGCCAGGCCTTGCGCCACTTCGGCGTCAATGGCCTTGCCCAGCGCCAGGCTGGCCTGGGCGGCCAGCGCATCGCGGTAAAAGCGCTGCACCTGCGGCTGCTGGTGCAGGCCGGCCACAAAGGCGGCAACGGCCAGGCGCTCAGCCAGCGGCCAATCGCTGCTGAGCGGCGCGCGCGGCGCCAACAGCGCCAGAAAGCTTTGCTGGGCCTGCTCGCGCGCCTGCAGCCGGTGGCGGCGCACGGCATCCAGATGGCTGC
>NZ_KE148569.1:36760-39797 GCF_000410635.1 Comamonas sp. B-9 | reverse complement strand
GGGCCGGCCCCGCCAGCACCAGCAGCTGGCCCGCGAGCAGCCAGGTGACCCAGCCCGACACGGGCATCGGCACGCGGCGCGCGACGATGTACAGCGGCGAGCCATCGCTTAGCCGCAGCTGCATGCGCACAGCATCGGGCCGGTCGCCGAGCTGCCCCATCGCCAGCACCGGAAAGGGCTGCAAGGCATCGGCCACCACCTGCGCAAAGCGGGCCAGCGCCGGGTCGGTGGGGGCGGCGCTGCCAACCGTGCCCTCCAGAGAAAAACTGTAGTTGGGGCGCTCGAGCTTGGGGAACCAGTCCTGGCGCTCGCCCGCCGGCAGCCGGTCGATCAGCGCGACCGAGCTGGCGATATCGCGCTCGACCCCGCTGACCATCAGCCGCATCAGCGCTTGCTCACGCTCATGGCGAATGGCCATATAGGTGAGCAGCTGGGCGACACCCATGCCCAGCACAACCAGCAAGGCGACGCGCGCCAGCAGGGTGGAAGGGACAAGCCGTTGAAAAAATCTGCGCATGGAGGTCAAGCCGGGTGGGGAGCCAAGGGGCGATCAGGCCACGGAAAGATCGACCTGGATATTGCCGCGTGTCGCCTTGGAATATGGGCAGATCTGGTGCGCCGCCTGCACCACGGCCAGCGCCTGGTCATGCGCAACGCCCGGTACCCTGACGTTCAGCCGCGCCGCCAATGCAAAGCCCTCGGCGTTTTGCACCAGGTCCACCTCGGCATCGACCGCCAGCTCTGCCGGCAGCTTGACGCCCAGCGGCTGCGCCGCCCGGGCCATCGCCCCCATAAAGCAGGCCGACCAGCCCGCCGCAAACAGCTGCTCGGGGTTGGTGCCTGTGCCCGCCGTGCCGAATTGGGTCAGGCGAATATCCAGATGCCCGTCATCGCTGCGCGATGCGCCGGAGCGGCCGCCGGTGGTGGTTGTGCGGCCGGTGTAGAGAACCTTGTCTTGTGCTGCGCTCATGGTCAAATCCTTGTGGAGCTGTTGTTTTGTCAAACTGACGGAGCGATTGTTCAAGCCAGCGGCGCTTTGGCAAAGGGGTTTTCTGACCGAATGTAGCGCTGCGAGAGGCAGTGTACAAAACTATACAAAAGTCTTTGTTCGAGCGCATCGCGTCATGCCTTGTGAGCGATGGCATGGTGTCTGGAGTGTGTGCTGCCGCTAATGAAAAAACTGGCGTCGGTGTGAACGAACGATTACAATCCTGAAATGTTCACCGTCAAGCGCACTGTTGAATTCGATGCCTGGCTCCATGGTCTGCGTGACACGATGACGCGTATCCGCTTGGCAAAGCGTTTAGACAAGGTCACACGTGGTTTGATGGGCGACTGTAAATCCGTTGGCGCAGGCGTTTACGAAATGCGAGAAGACTTTGGCCCAGGCTGGCGTATGTACTACGTGCAGCGTGGCGATGTGGTGGTAGTCATGCTGGGCGGTGGTGACAAGTCCAGCCAACAAGCGGATATCGCTGCTGCCCAGGCGCTGGCTGCCACTTTGGAGCCGGAAGAGGGCGAGAAGGAGTAGATGATGGTCAAGATTGCAGACCTGCCCAACTTTGACATGGCAGAGCATTTGAAAACGGATGAAGAGGTGGCCGCCTATTTGACCTTGGTGATGGAGGAAGAAGATCCTTCCGAGCTTGCGCATGCCCTGGGTGTGATTGCGCGCGCGCGTGGCATGGGCGACATAGCAAGTGCCAGCGGCCTGACCCGAGAGGCGCTGTACAAGGCGCTGCGTCCGGGTAGCCATCCGCGCTTTGAAACCATTTGGCGTGTGTGTGCAGCGCTCGGCGTTCGCCTGGTTGCGCAGCCGATCAATCCCTAGGCGCAGACGCGCTGGACACCCGAAGAAACAAGACCCATCCATGCCCGCCTTCCCTGCCAAGCCCAGCGTTGTTGGCTTGTGAACGGGGGCGGATGAAGTGTTCCAATTCTGGCTCTCTGTAAATAAGATGAATTCTCATTTGCATTTATAATGCTCGGCTTACCGTCTCGCTACGCGCTACAGATCCAGCGGCCGCCACATCTTGCTTGCCACCTGACGGGCAATACCAATGCAAGGGATGGGGCTCGATTCGCTGTGGCTGCGCATGCTTATTACAAAGAACTGCTGAACTTCTGCGCCCGCACTTTGAAGGACCGCGACTCGGCGGCCGATCTGGTGCAGGAGGCCTATGTGCGCCTCTTTGGCGTGCAGCAGTCGGGCACCCAGGTGGCAGATCCGCGCGCGCTGCTGTTTCGCACGGCGCGCAATCTGCTGACGGATGAGTACCGGCGCGAGCAGGTGCGCAGCCACCAAAGCCTGGAGGCGCTGGACGAAGCGCAGCAGCCGCTGGCGCCCAGGCACCTGCAGCCCGAGGAAGTGCTGGCCTTCAGCCAGTATGCGAGGGCGGTTTACCTGGCGATTGAGAGCCTGCCACCGCGCTGCCGTGAAGCCTTTGTCTTGAACCGCTTCGATGGCCTGTCGCACCAGCAAGTGGCCGAGCACATGGGCATCTCCCGCAATATGGTGGCCCAGCATGTGATCCGCGCGGTCCTGGTCTGCAAGGCCTGTGATGACCGTTTCCATGGCCGTGCTGCCGCAGCAGCGCCCGCTGGCCATGGCGCCGGTACAAAGGATCCGCGCCCATGAGCCAGCCAGAGCTCCACCGCTGCCACAGCGCGCCCAGCCCATCCCTGCCAGCTTCCCACCAGGAGGCGGCGGATGCGCGCGACTATGCCGAGTTCATTGCCGGCCAGGATCCGCTGGAGGTCGAGGCCATCGGCTGGATGGTGCGCCGCCAGGACGGGCTGACCGCCGACGAAGAGGCCGAGTTGCAGGAATGGCTGGAGCGCGACCCCGAACATGCCAAGGCCTTGGAGCAGGCCGAAGGCGTGTGGGGCCGCATGGATGAGTTGCCAGAAGAGGGCGTGGATGCGCTGAAGGCGGGCTTGCCACCCAGCGCTGAAGGCCCAGCAGCCTTGGCGCTGCCACTGATAGCGCACCGCGCCGCTGCGGGCGAGAGACGCCGCCCATCAGGCGCGCCAAGCT
>NZ_KE148569.1:10222-36360 GCF_000410635.1 Comamonas sp. B-9 | reverse complement strand
CGGGCTGGGGGAGGAGGGGCGCGTCAGCGTGGCGGTGGAGCAAGGCCGCGTGCGCGTGGCCAGCCGCCAGAGCGCGCAGGAGCTGGCAGGTGCCGGCGCGGCGGTGGAGCTGGTCGCAGGCCAGTCCGTCAGCACCGATGCCAGTGGTCTGCCCGGGCCGGTGCAGCACGAGGCCGCACCTGCGGCCAACTGGCGCGAAGGCCGGGTCAGCTTTAACGGCAGCACGCCGGCCCAGGCGGTGGCCGAGTTTGAACGCTATGGCGATACCGGTCTGGTCATCCGTGATCCAGCCGTCGGCGCGCTCAAGGTGCATGGCAGTTTTGAGCTGCGGCAGCTGGCCGCCTTTGCCCGGGCCTTGCCCCGGGTGCTGCCGGTGCGCTTGGTGCCCAAGGAAGGCAAGACGGAAATTACCGCCGTACGCGGCGGTTGAGGCCATGGTGGAAGCAGCGGAGGGCGGCGCAAATGCAGGGCATGCAAGGGTGGATGGGACGGGGACAAAAAATTTTCAAAAATTTGTTCTATGCGACCTCAACACCTTGGCGAGTCATGCGTCAGCACAGCTAGGAACCTAACTTTCTACTGTGGAGATCGCATTCATGCCGCAACCGCGCTTTCAACTCGCGCCCCTCGCTCTGGCCACCGTGCTCGCCCTGCCGTTGCTGGCGCTCAGCGCCTTGCCCGCCCATGCCCAGGCCAGCGCCGCCATGCCCATCTCCGTGCCAGCGCAGCCGCTGGGCACGGCCTTGAACGAACTGGCGCGCCAGGCCCGCTTGCAGCTGATGGTGCATCCTGACCTGGTCGCCGGCAAGCAGGCCCCCGCTGTGGCGGGCAACCTGACGGCTCGGCAGGCGCTGGACCGGGTGCTGCAGGGCAGCGGCTTGGTCGCGGAGGTACGGGGTGCCGAGGTGATCGTCAAAAAAGCGCCGACCGCCGATCCCCGGGATGCGGCTACCTTGTCAACGGTGACCGTCACTGCCCAGTCCGATGCGAGTGGCGTGACCGAGGGCACGGGCGCCTACACTACCCACCAGGTCCGCACGGCCACCAAGATGGACCTGTCCATCCGCGAGACGCCGCAGTCGGTCAGCGTGGTGACGCAGCAGCAGATGCGTGATGCCAATATGCAGTCGCTGGACGATGTGACCGACGCGCTGCCCGGGGTGACCTACAGCAAGCTGGGCACCGAGCGCTCGTACTTCTATTCGCGCGGCTTCCAGATCACCGACCTGCAGATCGACGGCCTGTCCACCAGTATGGCCGAGAGTTTTTCAGCCGATGCCATGTCGCTCAACAACATGGCGATCTATGACCGGGTCGAGGTGGTGCGTGGCGCCAATGGCTTGCTGCAAGGCTCGGGCAATCCGTCGGCCGTCATCAATCTGGTGCGCAAGCGGCCTACGCGCGAGTTCCAGATGAGCGCCGAGCTGGGCGCGGGCTCCTGGGCGGACTACCGCGCGCAGCTCGATGTGTCCGGCCCGCTTAATGCCGCAGGCAGCTTGCGCGGCCGTGCCGTGGTGTTCGACAACCAGGCCAACAGCTTCAAGCAGGGGGCCGAAGCCGACAATCGCATGCTCTACGCCATCGTAGAGGCCGACCTGGGCAGCGCAACCACAGCCAGCCTGGGCTTTAGCGCCCAGCGCGACAACCACCAGGGCTATGACTGGGGCGGCTTCAACACACGGGCAGATGGCACCTTTTACGATCTGGACCGCTCGGCCTCGCTGTCCGGCGCGGGCGCGCACCTCAACCGCGACAACTACAGCGTCTTTGGCGACATCAAGCACCGCCTGGGCAATGGCTGGAGTCTGACGGCCGCCTTCAATGCCGTGCGCTCCGACGCCAGCTTTGTCGCCAACTACCCGGCGCGCGTCTCGGACACCGGCCAGACCCTGTCCTGGGTGGATGCGGAGTACCAGGACAAGCAAGTCGCCTTTGACCTGCATGCCACCGGCCCCTACACACTGTTTGGCCGTGAGCACCAACTGATGCTGAGCCTGAGCCGCCGCCGGGACAATTTTGACTATGACATCTTTGCGGCCCAGGGCTCGCAGACGATTGATATCAGCAGCTTTGACTTCTCGTCGATCCGGGTGCCGGGTTTCAGCAGCACACCCACCACCTATGCGCTGGAGCGCAACGAGAAGGGCGCAGCCGTGGCCACCCGCCTGCGCGCGACGGATGCGCTGAGCTTTATCATCGGCAGCCGCCTCAGCTGGTCGGACTATGCATCGCGCAGCCCCTACACCAACGCGTCCTTCGACTCGGGCCGGCAGGTGATTCCTTATGCGGGCGCGGTTTATGACCTGAGCGCTGCGCATGCGCTCTACGCCAGCTACACCGACATCTACTCGATCCAGCAGTACTACAGCCCCAACGGCCTGCTGGCGCCGGTCAAGGGCAAGAACTACGAAGTGGGGATGAAGAGCCAGTTCTTCGATGGCCGCCTGCAGACGGCCGTGGCCCTGTTCCAGACCGACCAGCTCAACCTGCCAGTCGCCCTCAACATGGCCTCGACGTGCGGGCTGACCGGTGCCACCCGTTGCTACACCGAGGGCGCCAAGGTGCGCAACCGGGGTGTTGATCTAGAGGTATCGGGCTCGCCCACCCCCGGCTGGAACCTGGCCGCCGGCTTTACCTACAGCGACCCCAAATACGTAGCCGGCCCCAATGACGGCCTGCCCTACAACACCACCTTGCCACGCAGGATCTTCAAGGTCTCGACCGACTACCGCCTGCCGGGCGGGAAGTGGCGCCTGGGCGGCAATGTGCAGGCGCAAAGCGCCATGTCGTACAGCGGCAGCGGCTATCGCATCCAGCAAGGCGGCTATGCGCTGCTCAACCTGCATGCGGCCTACCAGTTCAACAACCATCTGCGCCTGCAGCTGAATGTGCGCAACGCGCTGGACAAGCACTACTACCAGTCGATCCCTACCAACAACAACTACGGCGGCGTGTTTGTGGGCACGCCGCGCAGTTTTGCGATGACCTTGCGCTATGACTATTGAGCGACTGCCAGAGACTGCGATCCAAGCGGCTGAGGCAGACCCCGGCACCAGCACCCGGAGGCACCGTTGCCCACACCGCTGATCGAACTGCGCGGCATCCGCAAACGCTATGGCGGTAGCAGTGGCCGGCCTGAGGTGGAGGTGCTGCATGGCATTGACCTGTGCATCCAGGCGGGCGAGTTTGTCGCCATCGTCGGCCAATCGGGCTCGGGCAAATCCACGCTGATGCACCTGCTCGGCTGCCTGGACCGGGCGAGTGCTGGGAGCTACCACTTCAATGGCCAGGATGTGGCGGCGCTGGATGCCGATGCGCTGGCCTGGCTGCGGCGCGAGGCCTTTGGCTTTGTGTTCCAGGGCTACCACCTGATAGCGACGGATTCGGCGCAGGAGAATGTGGAGATGCCCGCCATCTATGCCGGCAGTGCAAGGCCTGCACGCGCATCGCGTGCCCAGGCCTTGCTCAGCCGGCTGGGGCTGGCAGACAAACGGCATCTGCGGCCGAATCAATTGTCCGGCGGGCAGCAGCAGCGCGTATCGATTGCGCGGGCCTTGATGAATGGCGGCCGCATCATCCTGGCCGACGAACCCACCGGCGCACTCGACAGCCAAAGCGGCGCCGAGGTGATGGCCCTGCTGCATGAGCTGGCCGACGCCGGCCACACCATCGTCTTGATCACCCATGACCGCCAGGTAGCGGCGCAGGCCCGCCGCGTGATCGAGATCCGGGACGGCTGCATTGTCAGCGACAGCGAGCCGAACCCTTGCACAGCGCCAACGCAGGCTGCCTTGCCACCGCCAGACATGGACGAGGCAATGCAGAAGTCAGGCAGCCAACCCCTTGCCGACCTGCGCGAGGCACTTCGCTCGGCCTGGCGCTTGATGCGCATCCACCGCGCACGCACGGCCTTGACCCTGCTGGGCATCGTCATCGGTGTGGCCTCGGTCATCGTGATGCTGGCCGTCGGCATGGGCGCCCGCCAGGAGGTGGTGGCACGCATGGGCGCGATGGGTGCGACGGTGATGTACATCAACAACCGCAAACCGCCGCAAGGCGGGCCGACGGGCGTTACCACCTTGGCGGACCTGGAGGCGGTAGAACAGCTTCCCGAGGTGGCGCATGCCATGCCGGTAGCGCGCGACCCGGCCACCGTGCGCTACGGCAATGTGGCCTGGCAGGGCGACACCATCGCTGCCACCAGCGCCTGGCCAGCCATCCACAACTGGCCCGTGGCGCAAGGGCGCTTTTTTACCGATGCCGAGGATGCGGAGCTGGCCCCCGTCGTGGTGATTGGCAAGAAGGTGCATGAGCGCTTTTTTGAAGGCCGCAAAGCGCTGGGCGAGCTGCTGCTGATTGGCACCACGCCTTTCCAGGTGGTGGGGGTCATGTCAGAAAAAGGCGCAGGCGATGGCGGCCAGAGCCAGGATGACCTGGTGGTCGTTCCTTACCGCTCGGGCATCCTGCGCATCTTCCCCAATGGCAAAAGTTTTGACCCGCACTACACGGTGATCCAGGCCCGCGATTCACAAAGCGTGCTGCCCGCGCAAGCGGCGATCGAAAACCTGCTGCGCCTGCGCCACGGCCGCGAAGACTTCTACGTGGCCAACGCCGCCGCCCGCCTGCAGGCTGCAGCCCAGGCCAAGGATTCCATGACCACCATGCTCAGCCTGATCGCCGCCGTCTCGCTGCTGGTCGGCGGTATCGGCGTGATGAATGTGATGCTGATGGCCGTGAAAGAGCGCACCCGCGAGATCGGCATCCGCATGGCCACAGGCGCACGCCAGTGGGATATTCAGCGCCAGTTCATGACCGAGGCGGTGCTGGTGACCATGGTGGGCGGGACCGTGGGCGTGTTTCTTGGGGTGTTGATTGGCGCGGTGCTGGTCTTTTTGGGGGGCGCTGTGGTGCTGTCGGTCAGCGCGATGTTGCTGGCTTTTGGCTGCGCGGTGGTGACCGGCTTGGTGTTTGGCTGGATGCCGGCGCGGCAGGCGGCGCGGTTGGAGCCGGTGGTGGCCTTGGGTGGTTAGGGAGGGGAAGAGGGCGGTCTTCTAACGGCAGCTAGCGCTGTCACTGACCGTGGCGGCTTCCCGACCCAGCCGGGCCGTTACCGCTTCAGTGAGGACGGCAGAGGGGATCGGGCAGGGAGAAGAAGGAAGGGAAGGGAAGGGAAGGGAAGGGAAGGGAAGGGAAGGGGTTCAATAATGCGCCATACCCAAGTACTTCCATTCCTGCCGTGCTACAGTTACGCCGCTGCGCCAGTCAAGCGCAGCCGGGATTGGCGTCCTGTCACATTGCTGCGACGCAAGCCGCAGTCTCCTCCGCAGAGTACCTGCGGCTTGTTTGTTCGTGCCCCTTTTATGGCGGCTCGGGCAGGGAGCCGCGAGGCTCGCCGGTTTGCGCAAGCGGTGTCCGGTACGCCAACCTGCTCGAGCTGCCGCCCTGATTGGCGTCCGGGTGGTGGTTTTTGCAAATCACACTGCTTGGAGTCCACCATGGCTCAGTCATCCCCTGCGCACATCTCTGCGCCCAATTCCTGCCTGGGCGAAAGCGCCTTTATCCAACTCCATCCCGACGCGCACAACGCGCTGAACATGGCCGTACAGGCACTACTGCCTGCACTGCGTAAACTGTTCCGGAGTCAGGAGGCGTCATCATGAACAGCAAGCCCCAAGCTGCCCGTGCGGCAGCCAAAGCCGCTGCATCCATAGATACCAGCTCGGATGCCTCCGGCCTGGATAGCGCTTACGCCGATGTCATCCGGGCCATCGCGGGCCATGGTGACCAGCCTTTGGACATTCACGATATTTGCAGGCACCGCAGGGCTGGCGGCTTTACGGAAGACCTGGCGCTGACGGAGTGCGAAGCCCAAGCGATCAACATGCGCTTGTATGGCTTGAGTGCTATATCGGCTCTGCTGATGGGGGCAGATGATGACGGGTCGTACAAGCTGAGCAAGTGGCTGCAAGGCGGTCTGCACAGTGCTTTGTATGCGCTGACGGAGGATGCCCAGGCGGTGCTGCATCGGGCGAATGAGAAGGCTGCCGAGGGGCAGAAAGGAAGCGCAGGATAAGCTGGCCGTCGTTCCTTACCGCTACGGCATCTTGCGCATCTCCCCCATGGCAATAGTTTTGACACGCTGGGTGGGACCGTGGGCGTGGTCATCGGGGTGATGATTGGCGCGGTGGTGACAGGGTTGGTGTTTGGGTAGACGCAGGCTCGGCAGGCGGCTCGGTTGGAGCCAGGGCGATTCAAACTGCAGGTCGGCATTGATGCACAAACGCTGCAGGTACAGCCGATCTGCGTCACTTCCAACAATTTCAGCGACGCTGCCGTTTTGCCTGAGTTGTGCTCGCACAGGTTCCAGTCCAAAAGCCGCTGCTGACCGTCACGGATGATCGGGGCTATGAAACCCAGCCGGTGCATGCGACCGTGATGCAGCGCAATGCCACGCCCTTGCGCACCGTAATGGGCCATCGCCGCATGTTTTTGTAGGCCAGCGCCTGTGCATTGGTTCGGAAATTTACCCCTAAGGCCGTGCAATACTACGCCATCTTAGGGTTGAAACCCCAAGCCCTCGTTCGTAATACATGACCCAAGAAACCAATAACCTCGCCGCCGACCTGTGGGCGCTGGCCGATCTGCTGCGCGGCGACTTCAAGCAAAGCCAATACGGTCGCGTCATCCTGCCCTTTGCGCTGCTGCGCCGTCTGGAATGTGTGCTGGAGGGCAGCAAGCCCGCCGTGCTTGCTGAAGCCGCCAAGGTCGAAAAAATGGCGATTGCCGAAGAGGCCAGAGAAAAGCTAATCCTGCGCGCCACCGGCGGCCTGAGCTTCTTCAACACCTCGCCCATGGACTTGAGCACCTTGGGCGAGTCGGGCATCAAGGCCAATCTGGAGCGCTACATCCAGTGCTTCTCCAAAGATGCTCGCGAGATTTTTGACCACTTCAAGTTCGCTGAATTCATTGGTTTGCTGGGCGATGCCAACCTGCTCTACAAGGTCGTGCAAAAAGTCCGCACCATGGACCTGCACCCCAAGGTCGTTTCCAACCACGACATGGGTCTGGTGTTTGAAGAGCTGATCCGCAAGTTTGCCGAAAGCTCCAACGAGACTGCGGGCGAGCACTTCACCCCGCGCGACATCGTGCGCCTCACCACCTCGCTGGTGTTCATGGAAGACGATGAAGCCCTCACCAAGCCCGGCATCATCCGCACCATTTACGACCCCACAGCGGGCACGGGCGGCTTTCTTTCGGCAGGCATGGAGTATGTGCACGAGCTGAACCCACAGGCCGTGATGCGGGCCTTTGGCCAGGAGCTGAACCCCGAGAGCTACGCCATCTGCAAGGCTGACATGCTTATCAAGGGGCAGGATGTGAGCAACATCAAGCTCGGCAACACGCTCTCCAACGACCACCTCTACGCCAGCAAGTTCGACTACATGCTCTCCAACCCGCCCTTTGGCGTGGATTGGAAAAAGATCGAGGGGGACATTACCGACGAACACACCCTCAAAGGCTTTGATGGCCGCTTTGGCGCTGGCCTGCCGCGGGTGTCCGATGGGTCGCTGCTGTTTTTGCTGCATCTCATCAGCAAGCTGCGCGATGTGAAGGATGGTGGCTCGCGCATCGGCATCATCCTCAACGGCTCGCCGCTGTTTACTGGCGGCGCAGGCTCAGGTGAATCGGAAATACGGCGTCATATTCTGGAAAGCGACCTGCTCGAAGCCATCGTTGCCCTGCCGACCGACATGTTCTACAACACCGGCATTGCCACCTATGTGTGGGTGCTGTCGAACAAAAAGCCCGCCGAGCGCAAAGGTAAGGTGCAGCTCATCAATGGCACCGACCTCTGTGGCAAGATGCGCAAATCGCTGGGCAGCAAGCGCAATGTGATGGACGAGGCCGACATTGCCACCATCACCCGTTGCTTTGGCAACTTTGAGGAGGTGGAAGCGCAGGCGCTCAACAAACCGGCGGGAGCCAAAAGCAACCGGGGTCGCCCAGCCGCCAACCCCAAGCCCGAAGCCGTCAAAACCTTTGCCAGCAAAATTTTTGCCAAACACGAGTTTGGCTACCGCCGCATCACCATCGAGCGCCCCCTGCGCCTGTCGTGGAAGTTCAGCGATGAACGCATTGCCAGCCTGCGCTTTGAGTCTGGCGCGCTGAATGCAGCCATGCAGTGGGTCTACGCCGAGTACGGCCAACCCTACTGGCAAGACGCTGCCGATTGCGACCTCTACGGCCAGCTAGACGACTACGCCGAAGAAATACGCGCCCACCTCAAGCGCGACTTTGCCAGCCTCAAGGAAAAGCAGATCAAAGACCTGCTCAACGCCACCAGCTGGCTGGATCAAAAGGCCGTGCTGCTCAAAGCCCGCGCCCTGCAAAGCGCAATCGGCAGCGCTCCGCACGACGACTTCAATGCCTATGACGAAGCCATCAAGGGCGCCAGCAAAAACGCAGGCATTACGCTGGACGCGAAAGAGAAAAAGCTGATCGCCGATGCTGTGAGCTGGAAGAACCCCGCCGCCGAAAAAGTGGTCAAGAAGGTTCACAAAGGAAAGAGCAACCCTCTTTATGGTCTGTTCGCCGTGAACCAGGAAGTCATCGAATATCAGGCCGATGGCGAGCTGCGCGACTTTGAAAATGTGGCGCTGGACCCCAGCTGCACGGTGAGCGCCAGCGTAGAGGCATACTTCATCGCCGAAGTGCAGCCCCATGTGCCGGATGCGTGGATTGACGCCAGCAAGCGCGATGCCAAAGATGGCGAGATCGGCATCGTTGGCTTTGAGATTCCGTTCAACCGCCACTTCTACCAGTACCAGCCGCCACGGCCATTGGAGGAAATTGATGCCGATCTAGATGCGGTCAGTGCCGAAATCATGGCGCTGCTGCGCGAGGTGCATTCGTGAGTCGGTATAAAGCTTATCCGGCGTATCAGGATTCGGAGGTGGAGTGGCTGGGGGAGGTACCTTCTCACTGGGCGTGCATCCCCGTTGGGCGGCTGTATCGGCGCACAAAGAGAACCAATTTCCCTGAGAAGGAGCTTCTATCGGTCTACAGGGATTATGGTGTTGTTCCGACTTCGAGCAGAGACGATAACAACAACAAGCCCTCTGAGGATATGACTGCTTATCAGCTAGTTGAGCCAGATAATTTGGTCATGAACAAAATGAAGGCATGGCAGGGATCAATAGCGATTTCGGAATATGAGGGAATCGTCAGTCCTGCGTATTTTGTTTATGAACCGAATGCCGAGATGTTCGATCTGGCAATTCCAAAATACATTCACTATCTTTTGCGCCACCCAATCTATGTCGCCCAATACCTGCGGCAGTCGAAGGGCATTCGAGTGAATCAGTGGGATTTGGACCCCGATGAGTTCAAGAAAATTGAGCTACTGCTTCCGGCTAAGGAAGAGCAGAAAAAGATCATTAACTTCCTAGACCACGAAACGGCAAAGATTGATGCCTTGATCGAGAAGCAGCAGCGGCTGATTGAGTTGCTCAAGGAAAAGCGCCAAGCCGTCATCAGCCACGCCGTCACCAAAGGCCTCAACCCCAACGCCCGGATGAAAGACTCCGGCGTGGAATGGCTGGGCGAAGTGCCTGCGCATTGGGTAGTCTCAAAGGTTAAGCACTTTGCAACAATGCAAGGAGGATACGCCTTTAATAGTGAATTATTTAAAGAGGATGGTGTACAAATCTTGCGGATTGGAAATGTTTATTTGAATGAGCTTTCGCTTGAGCGACAACCAGTTTTTGTTGACGAATATTTTCTAAAAACTCATCGAAACTTTGTGGTTGGTCCTGGTGATTTATTAATGTCATTGACCGGAACATTGGGAAAAACTGATTATGGTTTTGCTGTCCGGGTCGACAAGGCTGGGCCATTTATGCTCAATCAACGAGTAGCAAAAATCACACCAAAAGAAAGTAAGATTTCGGTCAGCTATCTTCTTTATTCTGTAAGATCCGAGTCCTATTTGAAACAACTGCACTCTCTCCCGTCTGGAACTAAGCAAGCAAACCTCTCCAATGAGGATGTATTGAACATCTCAATTGCAGTCCCTTCGAGTATCGAAGAACAAAATATTATTTCAATCTATATTGCTGAACAATTGTCGAAATATAATTCGATTATTGCGAATAGTTTGTCTGCAATAGAGCTACTTCAAGAAAGGCGCACCGCCCTAATCTCCGCCGCCGTCACCGGCAAGATCGACGTGCGCGATTGGCAAGCCGCCGCCTGACTGCCTTCACCCACCCAGCTAAAACTCAACTCGACCATGAGCGACCAAGCCACCGAACGCATCTTTCAAGACGACATCATTCGCCAGCTGGTGGCGAATGGCTGGTTGCTTGGCTCGCCTGACAAGTACCACCGCGAACTGGCCTTGTACCCCGAGGATGCGCTGGGTTTTGTGCAGGAGACGCAAGACGCGCAGTGGCAAAGGTTTTGCGCCAACCACCCCAAGGATGCGGAGCAGAAGTTTTTGCAGCTTGTGGCTACGCAACTGGGCAAGGCCGACCCCAATGCCACGCACAAAGATAGCCGCACCTTTGGCACGCTGGGGGTTTTGCGTCACGAGCTGCGCGACCGCAATGCGCGCCTGTCGCTGTGCCAGTTCAAGCCCGAGCACGACCTGAACCCAGACACCTTGGCCCGCTATGCCAAAAACCGCCTGCGTGTGGTGCCAGAGCTGGTGTACAGCCCGTGGTGTACCGATGCCTGTTTCGCGGAGACAGGTGTCAAGGCCAAGGCGTGGCGCATTGACCTGGTGCTGTTTTTGAATGGTGTGCCAGTGGCCACGCTGGAGCTGAAGAGTGAGTTCAAGCAGGCGGTGGACCGGGCAGTGCGGCAGTACAAAACCACGCGCCTGCCGGTGGACCCGGTGGCTAAGAAGCCGGAGCCACTGCTGACCTTCAAGCGCGGGGCGCTGGTGCATTTTGCGGTGAGCCAGTACGAGGTGCACATGGCCACCAAGCTGGAGGGGGAGAGCACGTACTTTTTGCCCTTTAACAAAGGCGCGGCAGACGGCGGTGCGGGCAATGATGTGCCGCAGAACATTAACCGCTACGCCACCGATTACCTTTGGAACGAGGTGCTGCTGCCAGACAACCTGCTCAACATCCTGGCCCGCTTTGTGCACCTGCAGATTGAGGACAAGGAAGACTGGGAAGGCCGCAAATACAAGAAGGAAAGCCTGATCTTCCCGCGCTACCACCAATGGGACGTGGTGGGCAAGCTGCTGGCGGCGGCGCACAGCGAGGGGCCGGGGCAGAAGTACCTGATTCAGCACAGCGCGGGCTCGGGCAAGTCCAACTCCATTGCCTGGGTGGCGCACCAGCTCTCGGCCATGTACAAGCATGACGGCAAAAAGCAGTTTGACTCGGTGATTGTGGTGACGGACCGCACGGTGCTCGATGCGCAGTTGCAAGACACGATCTACCAGTTTGAGCACACTGATGGCGTGGTGGGGCGCATCAACAACAAAGAGGGCGATGGTTCCAAGTCTGAAAAGCTGGCCGCAGCCCTGGAGTCGGCCCAGCCGATCATCATCGTCACCATCCAGACCTTTCCCTTTGTGTTGAAGGCGATTGAAAACAGCGTGAGCCTGAAGGAGCGCTGCTACGCCATCATTGCCGACGAAGCGCATTCGTCGCAAAGCGGCTCCACGGCGCGGCAGCTCAAAGAGGTGCTGATGAAGGAAGCCGGTGAAGCGGGGGATGAGACTGCGGAACTGGATAGCGACGACATCATTGCCGCCACGGTGGCGTCGCGCCGCGCATCGGGCAACCTGAGCTACTTTGCTTTTACCGCCACGCCCAAGGCCAAGACGCTTGAGCTGTTTGGCCGCGTGCCGCGCCCGGACGAAGTACCTTCCGCCACCAACAAGCCAGCGGCGTTCCACGTGTACAGCATGCGGCAGGCGATTGAGGAGGGCTTCATCCTCGACGTGTTGAAGAACTACACCAACTACAAGGTGGCTTACAAGCTGGCCTTGAAGGTGCAGGACGCCGATGCAGAGGTGGAAAGCAAGCGCGCCAAGGTGAAGCTGAACCAATGGGTGCGCCTGCATGACCACAACATTGCCCAGAAGGTGATGGTGATCGTGGAGCACTTCAAAGACAACGTGATGGGGTTGCTGGGCGGGCAGGCCAAGGCCATGGTAGTGACCAGCTCGCGCAAGGAGGCGGTGCGCTACAAGCAGTGTTTCGATAAGTACATATCGGAGAAGGGCTACCAGAAGATTCACGCCATGGTGGCGTTTTCGGGTGAGGTGGAGTTCACCGACAAAGACCCGGCTGCGGCGGGCCAGATCGGCGAGAAGTTCACCGAGACGAATATGAACCCGAACCTCAAGGGCCGCGACATGCGCAAGGCTTTCGATTCGGACGACTACCAGGTGATGATCGTCGCCAACAAGTTCCAGACTGGGTTTGACCAGCCCAAGCTGTGCGCCATGTATGTGGACAAGAAGCTGGTCGGGGTGGAGTGTGTGCAGACGCTGTCGCGCCTGAACCGCACCTACCCGAACAAGGCCGAGACGGGCACCTATGTGTTGGACTTCTTCAATGAGTCGGATGAGATTCTGGAGGCGTTTCAGCCTTACTACCAGACGGCGGAGCTGCTGGATGTGTCGGACCCGAACCTGATCTTTGCGCTGCAGGACAAGCTGCGGGCAGGGGGCATTTTTACGTGGCAAGAAGTGGAGCAGTTCTGCACGGCGTTTTATTTGAAGAACAAGAGCAACGCGGCCATTGCCAACATTTGCAAGCCTGCGGTGCAGCGCTGGCAGCTGCGCTACAAGTCGGCGGTAGAGGCTTTCAAGACTGCCAAGGACATGTTTGAACGCACCCAGAAGACGGGCGATGCCGTGCTGATTGCCAACGCCGAGAAAAGCCTGAAGGAATGCCAGAAGGAAAAGGACGCGCTGGAAATCTTCAAGAAAGACCTGGGCACCTTTGTGCGGTTTTACGAGTTCATGTCGCAGATCGTGGATTACGACGATACCGACCTGGAAAAGCTGAGCCTGTACGCGCGCAGCCTGCGGCCCATGCTGCGCGAAACCTTGCTGGAAGAAGACGGCATCGACCTTGGCAACGTGGTGCTCAGCCACTACCGCGTGGCCAAGATCCGCCAGCAGGATCTGGTGCTGAAAGAAAACAGCGCTGAGTACAAGCTGGTACCCGGTGAAGGCTTGGGCACGGCCAAGCCAAAAGACAAGACGGAAGAGCTTCTGTCGCAAATCATCTACCGCCTCAATGAGGTGTTTGTGACCGACAAGCTCACCGACAAGGACATGGTGAACTACGCCTACACGATACGCGACAAGGTGGGTGAGAACATCAAGGTGATGAAGCAGATCGAGAACAACTCGCCCGAACAGGCCATGCTGGGCGACTTCTCCAAGGCGATAGACGATGCCATCATGGACAGCAGTGATGCCCATCAGAACCAGATGATGCAGTTGCTGGCCGATCCGAGCAAGGCAGCCAACTTTGCGCGAATAGTGTTTGATCTACTGGTGCAGGGTAATCCCCCCAATATCCACCGTTACGAGAAGTAGATCGGTTACGCGGGAAGTCTAATCGCTGATTGGGGGTAGTGCGCAAGGCTATGTGGGGGCGGTCATGATATGTTTTCACCTTGCCTGAAGCAGAGTCCTGGCGCCCGGCCGCATGAATCGCAACCAGTCGGCTTAAGCTCATGCCTGAGGAATGAGCTTCTTCGAGCGAGGTTTGCGCATCGTTTCAGACCCTGACGCAGCTGGCTGTCGCTACATCCATGTAGGTATGCTCACCAGCAGTAGGAGTAGCCTTCGCAAAACTGCCTACAGATCGCCTACAGTCTGAGAAAAAGAAAAAGCCCGCTATCTAAAAGATAGCGGGCTTTTTACTGACTTGGTGCCGGAGAGATGAATCGAACACCCGACCTTCTCATTACGAATGAGCTGCTCTACCGACTGAGCTACACCGGCGTTAGAGAGAAATTATAGCGTGAAATTTTGGCTCTCAGACCAAATTGCGGAATTTATGCTTCCGTGTGGTAGCGGGTGATGCGCTCGACCTCGTTCTTCGAGCCCAGCACCACGCTGACGCGCTCGTGCAGCTTGGTCGGCTTGATGTCGAGGATGCGTTCGCGGCCGTTGGTGGCGGCGCCGCCGGCTTGCTCCACCAGCCAGCTCATGGGGTTGGCTTCGTACATCAGGCGCAGCTTGCCGGGCTTGTTGGGTTCGCGCTTGTCCCAGGGGTACATGAAGACGCCGCCTCGGGTGAGGATGCGGTGCACGTCGGCCACCATCGAGGCGATCCAGCGCATGTTGAAGTCCTTGTTGCGGGGGCCTTCGACGCCAGCCAGGCATTCATCCACATAGCGCTTGACGGGGGCATCCCAGTGGCGCATGTTGCTCATGTTGATGGCGAATTCCTTGGTGTCCTCGGGGATGCGCACGTTTTCTTGGGTCAGCACAAAGCTGCCTTGCTCGCGGTCCAGGGTGAACATGGCGACGCCATCACCAAAGGTCAGCACCAGGGTGGTTTGTGGGCCGTAGACGCAGTAGCCGGCGGCCACTTGCTGGGCGCCTGCCTGCAGAAAGTCGTCCTCGGTCACGCCAGGGTGGCCTTCGGGCTTTTTGAGCACGCTGAAGATGGTGCCGATGGACACGTTCACATCGATGTTGGACGAGCCGTCGAGCGGGTCGAACATCAGCAGGTATTCACCCTGCGGGTAGCGGTTGGGCACCAGGTAGATGCTGTCCATCTCTTCGGAGGCCATCGCAGCCAGGTGGCCACCCCATTCATTGGCTTCGATCAGCACTTCGTTGGCGATGATGTCCAGCTTTTTCTGCACTTCGCCTTGCACGTTCTCGCTACCGGCGGTGCCCAGCACATCGCCCAGCGCGCCTTTGTTGACGCTGTGGCTGATGCGCTTGCAGGCGCGGGCCACCACTTCGATCAGCAGGCGCAGCTGGGCGGGGATGAGGCCGTCTACGCGTTGCTGCTCGACAAGATAGCGGCTGAGGGTGATGTTTTTCTTCATGGGTGGAACTCCTTCAAACTGGGTCAATCTGGGTGGGCTCAGCGCTTGGGCTGGCGTGCTGGCTGTGGGGCTGGCGATTGGGCCGGCTGTTGCGGCGGGGGCGCTGCTTCGCGGCCGTTCAGCTCGTCGCGTAGCTGCTCGGCGCGGGCCAGTTGGTCGCTGTGCCCTTGGGCGCGGGCATATTGCGCATAGGTGCTGAGCCACTGCCGCGCCTGCTGCGGCTGGTTCTGCTCATGGGCCAGCACCATCAGCTGGAAATAGCTGTCGTACACAGTGTCATGGTCGCCCGCGCTGATGGCGATCTGCAGGCGCTCTTGCAGGTAGTTGCGGGCGGCGTCCATCTGGCCGAGCATGTAGCTGTTCTGCGCCAGGTTGGCCAGCAGGCCGCGCAGGCGCGGCGTCTCGCCCAGCGCTAGCAGGCGCTCGCGCGCCACGGGCAGCAGCTGCTGGTTGGCCTGCAGCGCCTGGCGGTACTGGCCTTGCTCGTGCAGCACATAGCCCAGGTCTTCGTACACGCCCAGTATCTGCAGCTGGGTGGGGTAGTCGGCCGCCTGCGGGATGGGGGTGCTGTTGTCCCAGCGCATCTGCAGGGGTAGTCTGACAATTTCTTGCAGCGGGTAGCGGGTGATGAGCGTCTGCGCCTGTTTGAGTGCCGCCTCATAGCGCCCACCTTCGGCCAGCCAGCGGATGCTGGCAATGCTCAGCTCCAGATGCTGGTAGGCCCATTGCGGATCGCTGGGCTTGGGCATGGCCACCAAGGCCTTTTGTGCCACCTGGCCCGCCTCGGCAGGCATGGCGCAGCGGCTAAAGATGGTGGCCTGCGTGTAGTAGAGGCGGAAAAAATCCAGCGCCGGCGCCTTGGTGCGCTTGAGGATCGGCTCAAGCGCCTGCAAATCGGCGCTCATCGCGCTGCCGCTGAAACGGCCGCCTTCGCTAAACACGGCGGCATAAAGCGGCGCAAAGCGCTTTTCAAAATTGTTGCTGGGCGTGACCGCCAGGCCTTCGGGCGCGGTGGTGGCCACCGCCCCGGCGTTGCGGCCGGTTTGGGCGCTGGCCAGTAGGGGCATGGCGGCAGCCAGGCTGGCCAGGGCAGCAATGCCCTGGGCCAGCAGCTGTTGGCGCATGCCTTGGCGCATCAGTCCGCCATCGCGCGCGTGATCACTTCGCGCACATCATTGCTGAGCTTGGGCTTGGCGGCGACTTTGGCAATCGCGTCGCCGGCTGCGCTGCGGTAGGGCTCAGGCAGCTTCTTCCAGCGGTCCAGCGCGCGGGCCAGGCGGGCAGCGACTTGCGGGTTGAAGGCATCGAGCGCCACCACCTGCTCAGCCCAGAAGGCGTAGCCAGCGCCATCGGCGCGGTGGAAGCCACCGGGGTTGCCGTTGCAGTAGCTGAAGATCACGCTGCGGGCGCGGTTGGGGTTCTTGATGTTGAAGTCGGGCTGCTTCATCAGCGCGCGCACGGCGGGCAGGGCGCTGCCGTTCAGGTCCGGTGCGCTGGCTTGCAGCGCAAACCACTTGTCCAGCACCAGCTCGTCGTTCTTGAACATCTGGTGGAAGCTCTGGATGGCAGACTCAGCCAGCGGGCTGCCGCTCACTACCAGCGCGCTCAAGGCGTTGTAGCGGTCGGTCATATTGCCCGCGTCCTTGTAGCGCTGCAGGGTCTTGCCAGGCCAGACCTTGTCGCCCGATTCACGGGCGGCCACGCAGAGCATCAGCAGCGCATGGCCGGCCAGTGCGCGCTTGCCGGCGCTCACCGCATCGGGCACATAGGCGCCGGTGTGGCTGCATTCGTCGTAAGCCCAAGCCCAGTCGGTGGCCAGCTCGGTGGCCAGTTGCTGGCGCATGGCTTCGCGCACGGCGTGCACGGTTTGCGGGTCGACCTGGTCGAGCTGTTCGCTGATATAGCCTTCGGACGGCAGGGTCAGCGCCAGATCCTTGAAGGCGGCGTCGAGCTGCGGATCGCGCAGCACTTCGCGCATGGCTTGCACGAAGGAGGCGGGCAGCAGATTGGCTTGCGGCGCAGCGGTATCGGCACCAGCGGCGCTGCGTGCGGCAATGGCTTGCAGCGCAAAGCGCAGGCCCAGGCGTTGGCCGGCTTCCCAGCGGTTGAAGGCGTCTTCATCGTGGGCCAGCAGGTGCAAGAGCGCGTCGTCGCTCTCTTCGATCTGCAGTACCACGGGCGCGCTGAAGTTGCGCAGCAGCGATGGGGCAGGGGCTTGCTCAACACCGTCGAAGACGATGGTGTGCGATTCCTCGGTCAGCACCACGGTGTGGTTGGTGGCGCTGTGGGCGATGCTGCTGAGTGCCTGGCTGGGGCGGATGTTCAGCGGCAGGCTGCTGCCATCGGCTGCCAACAGGCCCAAGGTGATGGGGATTACGAACGGCTCCTTGCCAGGCTGGCCTGGGGTGGGCGGGCAGGACTGGGTCAGGGTCAGGGTGTAGGTCTGCGCTTCTGCGTCGTACACACCTTGCGCGGCTACGCGGGGCGTGCCCGACTGGCTGTACCAGCGCTTGAACTGCGGCAGGTGCTGGGCCAGCGGCGAGCCGGGGTTGGCATCGGCAATGGCCTGGGCAAAGTCGTCGCAGGTCACGGCCTGGCCATCATGGCGCTCAAAGTAGAGCTTCATGCCCTTGGCAAAGCCGTCGCGGCCCACCAGGGTGGACTGCATGCGCACCACTTCCGAGCCTTTTTCGTAAATGGTGACGGTGTAGAAGTTGTTGATTTCGAGGTAGCTGTCCGGGCGCACAGGGTGGGCCATGGGGCCGGCGTCTTCGGGGAACTGCACGGTGCGCAGCACGCGCACATCATCGATGCGCTTGACGGCGCGGGCCGAGGCGCTGCCGGCCATGTCCATGCTGAATTCCTGGTCGCGGAAGACGGTCAGGCCCTCCTTGAGCGAGAGCTGGAACCAGTCGCGGCAGGTGACGCGGTCACCCGTCCAGTTGTGGAAGTACTCGTGGCCCACCACCGACTCGATATTGGCGTAGTCGGCATCGGTCGCGGTGGCCTGGCTGGCCAGCACGTACTTGGTGTTGAAGATGTTCAGGCCCTTGTTCTCCATCGCGCCCATGTTGAAGTCGCTGGTGGCGACGATCATGAAGCGGTCGAGGTCCAGGCTCAGGCCAAAGCGGGCTTCGTCCCAGGCGATCGAGGCCATCAGCGAGTTCATCGCATGCTCGGTCTTCTCCAGGTCGCCGGGGCGCACAAAGACCTGCAGCAGGTGCTCGTTGCCGGCGCGGCTCTTGATCTTCTGCTCGCGGGCGACGAGGTTGCCTGCCACCAGCGCAAAAAGGTAGCAGGGTTTTTTGTGCGGATCAACCCACTTGGCAAAGTGGCGGCCTTCGTTGCCAGGCCCTTGCAAGTCGCCTTGCTCGACCAGGTTGCCGTTGGACAGCAGCACCGGGAACTGGGCCTTGTTGGCGCGCAGGGTCACGGTGTACATGGCCATCACATCGGGACGGTCCAGGAAATAGGTGATGCGGCGAAAGCCTTCGGCCTCGCACTGCGTGAAGAACGAACCATTGCTGGTGTACAAGCCCATCAGCTTGGTGTTCTTCTCGGGCATGCAGGTGGTGAAGATCTCCAGGTCGACGGGGTCGCTGCCTTCGGGCAGGTTCTCCAGCACCAAGTCCGAGCCGTCCATCTTGAACGAGGACGCTGCGCCATTGACCATCACGCGGGCCAGGTTCAGCTCGTCGCCATTGAGGTGCAGCGGCTGGGCTGGCACATCGGGGTTGCGGCGCACGCGCATCTTGTTGAGCACGCGCGTCTTGGCCGGGTCCAGGTCAAAAGTCAGGTCGACCGTATCAATCCACCATGCCGGGGCCTGGTAGTCGGCGCGGTACACGGTGTGTGCTTGTCCTTCACGCATCATGGAGCTTCTCCAAAAATTGGTTGTTGAGCAGGGTCGAGAAATCGGGCGCCCATGCCAGAACATGGGGGCCGCTGAGTTGCTGGGCATCGTGCGTGGTGCCAATGCCCACCGCACGCATGCCGGCGCGCCGCGCCGCTTCAATGCCGTGCGGCGCATCTTCAAACACGATGCAGGCGGCCGGGTCTATCGCCAGGCGCTCGGCCGCCTTCAGAAAAATATCGGGGTGGGGCTTGCCGGGCAGGCCCTCGTCGCCACGCGCAATCGCCTGGGCCGGGGGCTGCATCTGCAGGTTGTCCAGCACAAAGCGTACATTGTCCTGGTCGCCCGCAGTGCCAATGGCCACTTTGAGGCCCATGTCTCGCGCCTGGGCATGAAAGCGGTCAAAGCCATCGACCGCGCAGAAATGGGCGGCAAACAGCTCGCGGTAAATGCCTTCTTTTTCTGCGGTGATGCGCTCGCTCTCTTCGGCGCTCACCGTGCGGCCCATCAGCGCGCAGGCGCATTCAAAGGCATTCTTGCCGGTGGTCTGCGCCATGAAGGCGGGCACATCCAGATCCATGGCGTGGCGGCGTGCGTATTCCACCCAGGCCTGGGTGTGCCAGGGCATGGAGTCAACCATGGTGCCGTCCATGTCAAAAATCAGCGCTTCGATCGCAGGCATTGGGCTTGTCTTCAGGTCCGTATCGGCTGGGAGGCCCAGCCAATCGATAGAGGGGCTGAGGCACGCCGCATGCACCGCTGCAAGGCTGCGCTGCATGGGGAGTGCCACAGGTTTTTTAAACGCCTTGCTTGAGCGAGGCTTCGATGAACACGTCCAGGTCGCCGTCCAGCACCTTTTGGGTGGCGGAGACTTCGACGTTGGTGCGCAGGTCCTTGATACGGCTGTTGTCCAGCACGTAGCTGCGGATCTGGTGGCCCCAGCCCACATCGGTCTTGGTGTCTTCGAGCTTTTGCTGCTCTTCCATGCGCTTGCGCATTTCAAAGTCATAGAGCTTGGAGCGCAGGCGCTGCCAGGCCACATCGCGGTTGCTGTGCTGGCTGCGGCCATCCTGGCACTGCACGACGATGCCGGTCGGGATGTGGGTCAGGCGCACGGCCGAGTCGGTCTTGTTGATGTGCTGGCCACCCGCGCCCGAGGCACGGTAGGTGTCGGTACGCACATCCGAGGGGTTGATGTTGATCTCGATGGAGTCATCAATCTCGGGGTAGACGAACAGCGACGAGAAGCTGGTGTGGCGGCCGCCCGACGAGTCAAACGGGCTCTTGCGCACCAGGCGGTGCACCCCGGTTTCGGTGCGCAGCAGGCCAAAGGCGTACTCACCCTCGATCTTGATCGTGGCGCTCTTGATGCCGGCGACGTCGCCCGGGGTTTCTTCTTCGACGGTGGCCTTGAAGCCCTTGCGCTCGGCGTACTTGAGGTACTGGCGCAGCAGCATGCTGGCCCAGTCGCAGGCTTCGGTGCCACCGGCGCCAGCCTGGATGTCGACAAAGCAGTTGAGCGGGTCGGCCTCGTTGCGGAACATGCGGCGGAACTCGAGCTCCTCGATCAGCGGGCGCAGCTTGGCAGCCTCGGCTTCGATGGTCTCCAGCCCGGCGTCATCGCCTTCTTCCTTGCTCATCTCGAAGAGCTCGGTGTTGTCCGCCAGCTCGCTGCTCAGCTTTTGCAAGGTCAGCACGACGGAGTCGAGGGCCTTCTTTTCCTTGCCCAGCTCCTGGGCCTTCTTGGGATCGTTCCAAACGCTGGGGTCTTCCAGCGAGGCGTTTACCGTGCGCAGTCGTTCGTACTTTGCATCGTAGTCAAAGATACCTCCGAAGCTCTTCTGTCCGGCTGGACAGGTCTTCGAGGGTGTTGCCGATTTGGTTGATGCGTTCTGCTTCCATGTCACTGTGTCCTATTATTTGCGGTCTAGCCCGTTATTGTCGCATGCTGGCAGCGCTTGGCCGGCCAGTGGTGCTTTAGGGCATATGCTTGATTTAATAATGTTTTTGCTCCCGCTGCGCAGCGTTTGCGGCGCTGGGCGAGGCGAGGCTCACTTCCAGGCAAACCGGGGCTGGTCAAAATGCGCGACGCGGGTGGGGTGCCCGAGCAGGCAAACCTCGCGAAACTGGTACAAAAATGCGGCCGTGGGCGCGGCCACCCAGCTCTTGCCCATGGGCATGCGCAGCACCGGGTGGGGGGAGGCATCGGTGTGCTCGAGCATCGGCGCATCGCTGCGCAGCAGCTCAGCCAGCGGGATGCGGTGCACGCTAGCCACTTCATCGGGGTTGGGCTGCAATTGGGCCGTGGCACCGGCCCAGACCACCACCGGGGTGATGACAAAGCCCGAACGCGTGGCGTAGTCATCGAGGCAACCGAGCACCTGGCTGGGCGCCAGCAGCAGGCCCGCCTCTTCATGCAACTCGCGCAAGGCCGCCTGCTGTGCGGTCTCGCCCGCCTCGATGCGGCCGCCGGGCAGTGCCCATTGGCCGGGGTGGTTGCGCAAGTGCAGGGCGCGGCGCGTCAGCAGCAGTGCGGCCTCGTTGCTCCACTGCGCGGGTGCGGGCATGCCTTCGAGCCCGGCGCCCGGGCCTTCGTCCAGCAGCACCAGCGCGACTGCGGCCTGGGACTGGCCGGCGCCGCCCATGCGCTGCACCTCAAAATACTGCAGGCTGTGGTGGATGCGCGATCGCAGGGCGTCGCTCAGGGGCGTGGCATGGGTCATAGGGCTGCTGCATTGTAGAAGCGGCCCGGCTGGCTACCGCGCGCCAGAGAGACAGCGGGCGGTGTTCGGGACTTTAAGGATTTAGCTGGAGCGGCTCTTGTGGCGCAGGCAGACCTGGAACATCAATCCAAAGGCTGCATCGGGGCCGAACTGGGCGGGCAGGGGCGCGCCCTGGGCCGGCAGCAGGCGGCCATGCATCACGCCGGTGTCGCAGGGGTGGGAGGTCACCACAATCTCGGGCCCGCAGCCACCGGGCAGCAACACCCGCAGGATCTGGCCCTGGTGGCAGTGCAGGGGGGCTTGGGGTTCAAAGATCAGCCGCACGGTGCCATGTGCATGCCCGCTGGCGTCGCACAGCATGCACTGGACGATGCCAGGGGGGCTGCCCTGGGACCAGCAGGGCACATGGCCGATGAAAGGATCCTTGGACGGCTGCGCGTATGGCGCCCCGCCGCTGGAGGCTCTGGCCTGCCTGCCATGGGGCGCGCACGGGGGGCAATGGGTCTCGGTGCAAGGCGTGGGCAGGCTTTTGCCGCCCTCGGGCCTGAAATCGCGCGGCTTGTCTGGCCGGGGTGAGGGGGGAGGGTGGCTGTGGGGGTTGGGCGGCTGGAACATCGTGGGCTGTCGCTATAACTGTATTGAACGGATTAATGAATTCGATAGTTTTTTATAAATAATAAAAGATGAAGCTTCGGCAGAACTTACGGGAGATTGGCGGCTGATGCGGATCAATAGAGCGATGAATAGCGCTTGACAGCGCCTCGATCTGCTGCGCTGTGCGGGCTGGGTGGCGGTGATGCCGGTGTCGATGGGCATCTCTGCCCGGCGCGCATGGCGGCCATGGCCAGCGAGGTGTCAAAAAATGCTTTTACACTTGGTTTTTTGACCGACACCGCTGAATTTTTCTTATGCAAGACATCCAACTTGGCCGCAGTGATTTGAAGGTATCGCCCATTTGCCTGGGCACGATGACGTTTGGCGAGCAAGTGAGCGAGGCGGATGCGCATGCGATGCTCAGCCATTCGCTGGAGCGTGGCGTGTACTTCTGGGACACGGCCGAGATGTACTCGGTGCCCGCCCGCGCCGAAACCTATGGCGCGACGGAGACCATTATCGGCAACTGGTTCAAGGCCAACCCGGGCCAGCGCGACAAGGTGGTGCTGGCCAGCAAGGTGGCGGGCCCATCGCGCGGCATGCCCTGGGTGCGCGAAGGCAAGGGCATGACGGCGGCCGACATCGTTGCATCGTGCGAGGCGAGCCTGCGCCGCCTGCAGACCGATGTGATCGACCTGTACCAGATCCACTGGCCAGAGCGCCATGTGCCCGCCTTTGGCAATCTGTACTACGACCCGAAAAACGAAACCAGCGAGACGACGATTGGCGAGCAGCTGCAGGCCTTGGCGGGCCTGGTCAAGGCCGGCAAGATCCGCCACATCGGCCTGTCCAACGAGACGCCTTATGGTGTACATGAGTTTGTGCGCCTGGCCGAGCAGCATGGCCTGCCGCGCGTGGCCAGCGTGCAAAACCCGTACTGCCTCATCAACCGCAGCTGGGAAAACGGCCTGGATGAAACCTGCGACCGGCTGGGCGTGTCGCTGCTGGGGTACTCGCCCCTCGCCTTTGGCCTGCTGACGGGCAAGTATGACGACAGCGGCATCACCGGCCCCCAGGCACCCCAGGGCGCGCGCATTGCCAGCTATGAATCGGTGCGCAAGCAGCGCTGGGGCCGCCCCGAAGCGCTGGATGCCGCCAAGCGCTACAACCAGTTGGCACGCGACCATGGCCTGACCCCGGCTGCATTGGCATTGGCCTTTTGCTACAACAAATGGCAGGTGGGCAGCACCATCATCGGTGTGCGCACCATGGAGCAGCTCGACGAAGACCTCAACGTCTGGGGCACGCAGCTGTCCGAGGCCTTGCTGCAGGAGATTGACGCACTGCGCTGGGCGCTGGGCGATCCGGCGCAATAAGTCTCCAACAGGTTCTGAGGTCCCTGAAGGGGCTGCTGAAAGGCGCTGACCTGCAGGCCCTGGTGCAAACCAGGGCCTTTGGCGTTGCCAAGGCCGCTATGCTTGGCGGCGCCCTGCGCTTATTTTTCGAGACAATAGGGGCAGATTTTGTGTGGCGCCTGCCGCCACCCCTCCAGCCATGAGCAAAAAAAACCATATCAGCGAAACGCCTGCCACCCAGTTTCTGAAGGCGCACAAGGTGGCGTTTACCGAGCATCCCTACGACTATGTGGAGCACGGCGGCACGTCCGAATCGGCCCGCCAGCTGGGGCTCGATGAGCATGTTGTCGTCAAGACCCTGGTGATGCAGAACCAGGATGCCAAGCCGCTCATCGTGCTGATGCATGGCGACTGCAAGGTGTCGACCAAGAGCCTGGCGCGCCAGATTGGCGCCAAGAGCGTGGAGCCCTGCACGCCCGAAGTGGCCAGCCGCCACAGCGGCTACCTGGGGGGGGGCACCTCACCGTTTGGCCTGCGCAAGGCCATGCCGGTCTATATCCAGGAGACGATTCTGGCGCTGCCGCGTATCGCCATCAACGGCGGGCGGCGTGGTTTTTTGGTGCAGATCGACCCCAAAGCATGCGTGGAGGTGCTGGGTGCCCAGCCGGTGCAATGCGCGCTGGCAGAATGATGCCTGTTTTTGACCTAGATACACCAGTGCGTGCCGGCCGCCCAGGCGCGCAGACAAGGGGAGCAATTTGAGTACCGTTTATTCCATCCTGGCCACCATCCTGGCCTACCTCATCGGTTCGCTGTCGTTTGCGGTGATCGTCAGCCGCACGATGGGCCTGAGTGACCCGCGCACCTATGGCAGCAAAAACCCGGGTGCGACCAATGTGCTGCGCTCGGGCAGCAAGGCAGCGGCCGTGGTGACCTTGCTGCTCGATGCCGCCAAGGGCTGGCTGCCGGTGGCGCTGGTGGTCTGGTTGGGCAAGCCCTATGGCCTCGAAGAGGGCACTGTCGCCCTGGTGGGGATTGCGGCATTTTTGGGCCATTTGTGGCCGGTATTCTTCAAGTTTGAAGGCGGCAAGGGCGTGGCCACTGCGCTGGGCGTGCTGCTGGGCTTTAGCGGTTGGCTGGGTTTGCTGACCTTGCTGGCCTGGGTGGCCGTGGCGGCCATCTGGCGTTATTCGTCACTGTCGTCGTTGGTGGCGGCGGTGCTGGCGCCCGTGTTCTATATCCTTATCGGTGGCGAGCTCTGGGATTTCCATGCCGAGATCTTTGTCGCGATTCTGGTCATGTCGGCCTTGCTGGTTTACCGCCACAAGCTCAATATCCAGCGCCTGGTGGAAGGCAAGGAATCCAAGCTGGGCCAGAAGAAAAGCAAGTGATGCAAGGCGCTGCCCACGGGCAGATGGCAGAAGGGCTGAATACCGGTAGCGGGTTCAGCCCTTTTGTTTTGCCCGCGTTCAGTGCGGATGCGGGCCGCTATTTGATCCGGTCCAAGGTCATCTGCGGGCCGGCGCGCTTCATCTCAAAGGCATTGAGAAAGCTGTTGCCCAGCAGCACATAAGGCATATTGGCCGAGGTGACCACGGCATCCACATTGCGCAGCTCCACATCGGAGATGCGCACGCTGCTCAGCTTCAGATGCCAGCCGTTGCTGACGCCATTGGCCGTGCCCATGCGCACTGCACGGCCCTGTTTGTAGTCAATGCCCAGCTTGAGCGCCTCGCTCATCCCCAGGCTCACCGTGGTGGCACCGGTATCGACCAGAAAACGCGTGGCCTTGCCGTTGATCATGCCGGCCGTCATGAAGTGGCCGCTGGCATCGGCCGCCAGCACAATGCGCCCGGTGTTGCTGACGGGCAGCGCCGCATCGGCCACGCTGACCGGCGACTCGCCCATGCGCAGGCTGTGCAGGGCGCCCGCGATGCTGACCTGGGCCTGCCCATCCTTGACGCTGACCACCTGCACCTGCTGGTAGCTGCTGCCCGCTGCCACGGCCTTGGGCGCCCGGCCGTCGATAACGAGCAAGGCCTTGTCGCCCAGAATGCCGGCCAGCGCCACCGAGCGGGGGCCTTCGGCAGCCTCCTGTGCATGGGCCGCCCAACTGGCGCTGCCGCACAGGGCCAGTGCCAATGCCCAGCGGTGCAGGCAGGTAGGGGCGGGGCAGGGCTTGGGGACTGAAAGCTTCATAGGTCGCGGGGCAGCATGGTGGTGCATACGGGCAGGGCGGTGCCGCGTCTAGCGCGGGTCACAGGCAGGTCGGCTGCTTTACATCCTAAAGCATGCGAGCGGCAGCAAAAGCGGGGATTTATTTTTTTGACGAAAAGTCTAGCCCGTTGTTTTTTTGAAAAGTAAGCAGCCGCTTAAGGTTAATATATTGCTATTGATAATCGTTATCATTAGCATCCCTGACTCAAATTTACAAGCCGTTTACCAAGCGGAATTATTGTTTCAGGAGTTTTCAATGATCCAAGCCCTTCGCAGCGAGACGCTCGCGCGTACAAGAGGCGAGCGCGCCGGCCTGTCGGTCGCCGCGCTGTTGATGATGGCCGCCGT
>NZ_KE148569.1:0-10212 GCF_000410635.1 Comamonas sp. B-9 | reverse complement strand
GCAAGAGCACACCTTGCCAACGGTCCAGGTGTCTGCCGACCAGTTCGATCCCGATGATGTGCGCCCCGAAGGCGTGACCACGGCGACCAAGACCTATATGGCGCCCAAGGACATTCCGCAGACCATCGACACCTTGGAAGTCAACAAGTACAAGAGCTATGGCATCAACGACCTGTCGGTCATGCTCGATGGTGTGCCAGGCGTCAACACCAGCTATGACATGCGCGGCGAGGGCGTGATGATCCGTGGCTTCAATGCCGACAGCGGCGATATCTACCGCGATGGCGTGCGCGAATCCGGCCAGGTGCGCCGCAGCACGGCCAATGTCGAGCGCATTGAGATCCTCAAAGGCCCGGCCTCGGTGCTGTATGGCCGTGGCGCGGGCGGCGGTGTGATCAACATGGTCAGCAAGCAGGCGCGTTTTGATGGCGTGAGCAGCGTGACCTTGCGCGGTGGCTCCTGGGAGAACGTGGGCGGCACCATCGACATCAACCGGGTGATCAGCCCCAACGTGGTCATGCGGCTGACGGCCGACCGCGAGCAGGCGCACAGCTTTCGCAGCGGCATCCGCAACCGCAACGAGATGGTCTCGCCCAGTGTCATGGTGGATACGCGCACGGGCCTGCGCTGGACCGGCCAGTACACCTATGACAATGTCTGGCGCGTGCCGGACCGGGGGCCTTCCTACGACCAGATGCCGCCAGGCATGTCGCTGCGCCAGGGCTTTGCCCAGCCGGGCGACTTTGTCGAAGACCGTCTGCGCGTGCTGCGCTCGGACCTGTCGTACGAGTTCAACAAGGCCTGGAGCGTGCGCTGGGTGGCCAGCAAGCGCGAAGCCAGCCAGGACTTTGACCACTACTTTGCCGGTACCTACTGCAACCCCCAGGGCCTGACCCCTGCGGGCGCCAAGTGCGCCAACCCCGGCCTGCTGCGCCAAAGCTATGCCTGGCAACAAACCGAGAACCGCACCACCACCCACACCGTGGACCTGACCGGCAAGCTGGACCTGGCCGGCATGCGCCATGAGTTGCTGCTGGGCGTGGAGCACAGCGAGGAAGAACGCGCGCCGCGCCTTTTCAGCACCGCCAACAGCAATGGCTATATCGATCCGAACAACCCGGTGTTCGATGCGGTGCGCCCGCCCCAAGGCGCGCCATCGCAGCAGAATCTGCACAAGGGCACGGCCCGCGCGCTGTATGTGCAGGACTTGATCAGCCTGAGCGACCAGTGGAAGCTGCTGCTGGGCGCGCGCTATGACAACTTTGACTTCAACAGCACCAACCAGCTGACCAATGCGAGCCGAAGCACCGATGGCAACTCCGTCAGCCCGCGCGCGGGCCTGGTCTGGCAGCCAGTACGCGAGCACAGCCTGTATGCGTCCTGGAGCCGCAGCTTCTCGCCCTATGGCGGACGGGGCATGTTGATGGTTGACACCGGCGCTGGCGCGGTGCTGGACGACGAGCCCCAGCATTCGCAGCAGTTTGAGATGGGGGTCAAGAGCGATTGGCTGGACGGCGCGCTGTCCACGCAGCTGGCCGTCTACCAGCTGGAGCACTACAACATCCGCTACCGCCCCGATCCGGACAACGACCCCTTCACCTGGGCCGTGCGTGGCAAGGAGCGCTCACGCGGTATCGAGTTCAGCGCATCTGGCCGTGTGGCACCGTTTTGGTATGTGCGCGGTGGCGTCGGCATCATGGCCGCCAAGGTCACCGAGAACAAGGCCAACCCCGCGCTGGAAGGCAACTACCTGGCCAATACCGCGCGCCGCAACGGCAATGTCTTCCTGCGCTATGCGCCTGCGGGCAACTGGTATGCCGAGCTGGGTGTGACCCACACCAGCGCCCGCTACACCAATGACGCCAACACCAGCCGCGTGCCCGGCTACACCCGCTGGGATGGCCTGGTGGGCTGGCGCGCTGCGCCCTGGACCGTTACCTTGGCAGTGTCCAACCTGACCAACAAGGAATACTGGCGTTCCAGCAGCATGCCCGGCACGCCGCGTGGTGCTTTGCTGAGCGCGAACTACCAGTTCTAAGCGCCCAGGCGCCATAAAAACAGGCCGCGCTGCAATCCCTGCAGCGCGGCCTGTTTGTTTTTGATCGAGTGCGGATCAGTCGCGGAAGTTGTTGAACGACAGCGGCACGTCGGTCACGTCTTTTTTCAGCAGCGCCATCGCCGCTTGCAGGTCGTCACGCTTGGCGCCGGTGATGCGCACAGCATCGCCCTGGATGGCGGCCTGCACCTTCATCTTGCTGTCCTTGATGAGCTTCTGGATCTTCTTGGCGAGCTCTTGCTCGATGCCATTGCGCACCTTGATCACTTGCTTGACCTTGTCGCCGCCGACCTTTTGCACATCGCCCTTGTCCAGAAAGCGCACATCCACATTGCGCTTGGTCAGCTTGTTGCGCAGGATGTCTTCGACCTGCACCAGCTGGAAGTCGGCATCGCCGTACATGATGATCTCTTTGTCCTTGAGCTCGATCCCGGCCGACGTTCCCTTGAAGTCGAAACGGGTGCCAATTTCCTTGGCGGAATTCTCAACAGCGTTTTTCACCTCGACGAAGTCGGCTTCGCAAACCGTGTCAAACGATGGCATAAATACTCTCCTTGCAGGCCAGGCTGAGCGCCTGAGTGGGTCGCGACAAGTGCGACAATCTAGCGATGTTAGTCGAGAAAAATGCCCCGCTGCAGCAATACAACACCTTTGGCATCATGGCGCGGGCCATGAACCTGGTGCGCGTGCAGGCCCCGCAGGATATCCGTGATTTTTTGGCCCAGCCCCCGTTGGGCGCCAGCCGCCAGGTGGTGGTGCTGGGGGGCGGCAGCAATATCGTCATCACCGGCGATGTCGAGCCCACCGTCTTCAAGATGGAGATCATGGGCAAGCGCCTGGTCGAAGAGACCGAGAAGCACTACATCATTGAAGTGGGCGCTGGTGAAGTCTGGCACGAGGTCGTGGCCTGGAGCCTGGCCCATGGCTACCCCGGGCTGGAGAACCTGGCGCTGATCCCCGGCACCGCAGGCGCAGCACCGGTGCAGAACATTGGCGCCTATGGCGTGGAGCTGCAAGACCGTTTTGACTCGCTCGATGCGATCGACCTGAGCAATGGTGAGCATTTCAGCCTGCAGGCGGCGCAGTGCGCGTTTGGCTACCGGGATTCGGTGTTCAAGCATGCGCCGGCCGAGACCATGCCGCTCACCATGATTGCCCGCGCCACCGGCGTGGCCGAGCCCCGGGGCATGGGGCTGGCGGGCCGCGCCGTCATCACCCATGTGCGGCTGCGCCTGGCCAAGGATTGGAAGCCCGAGCTGGGCTACCTGGACCTGGCCCGCAAGCAGGCCGAAAAAGGCATTGCGCAGCCCACGGCCCAGGACATCTTTGACTGGGTGGTGGAGATCCGCCGTGCCAAGCTGCCCGATCCAGCGCAGATCGGCAATGCCGGCAGCTTTTTCAAGAACCCCCAGGTCACTGCCGACCAGTGCGAGGACATCATCGCGCGCGAGCCCAAAATTGTGCACTACCCCATGCTGGACGGCAGCATCAAGCTGGCTGCGGGCTGGATGATCGATGCCTGCGGCTGGCGCGGCAAAAGCATTGGCAAGGCCGGCGTTTATGACCGCCAGGCCCTGGTGCTGGTCAACCTGGGCGCGGGCGAAGGCAGCGTGACCGGCGGCGAGGTGGTGACCTTGGCACGCGCGATTCAGACCAGTGTCTATGAGCGCTTTGGCATCCAGCTGGAGCCCGAACCGGTCGTCTGGTAGCTGTCTGGTAGCTGCGCCAGCGCGGCCTAAAGGGATCAGCGCTTGGCAGGTGGTATCCAGCGCGCCAGCGCTGCCGCCGCGCCCCAGGCCAGCAAGCCGATGCAGGCAATGCCGCTGGCCAGCGACAGGCTGCCTGCCAGAAACGACAGCAGCGCTGGCCCCAGCGATGAGCCCAGATCGGCCGCCAGGCGCCATAGCCCGAGAAAATGCGCCCGCGCATGGCGCGGTGCGTGGTCGGCCCCCAAGGTCATGATCAGGCCCGAGCCAATGCCATTGCCAAAGCCCAGCGCCATGGCCGCCAGCAGCAAGGTCGTCACGCTGGCCGTCAGCGGCATCAGCAGCATGGCCGCGCCCATCACCAGCATCGATGGCACGGCCACCCAGCGCCGGCCTTTGAGATCCATCAGCCGGCCCGCAGGGTAGAAGACCAGCATGTCGATGGCGCCTGCCAGCCCGTAGACCAGCGAGGCGGCAGCCGGTGCCAGCGCAAGATGGTCGGCCCACAGCGGAATCACCACCTGGCGCGAGGCACGCACGGCGCTGACCAGCAGCACGCCCAGGCCCAGCGTGAGAAACAGCCGGTGGTGATCGCGCAGAATGCCGGCGATGGACGGTGCCTCGGTGGGCAGCGGCTGGCCCGGCAGTGCAGCGGGCGCCGCCAGATCGGGCACGCGCAGGCCAATGGCTGCGGCGCAGAGGACGCCCACAATGCCCACCGCGAACGCCGCATGCAGGCCCCAGGTATGCATGGCCCAGGCGCCGATAAAGGGCCCGATGAACATGCCGATGCGCATCACCCCACCCAGGGTGGACAGCGCCCGCGCGCGGTAGGACACGGGCACGGCCTCGGTCAGATAGCTTTGCCGCGCCAGGTTGTAGACCGCCTGCGACATGCCCACCATCAGGCAGCCCAGCGCAAACAGCCACAGCTGCTGGGTGGCCAGGCAGATGGCCATGCCGATGGCGCTCCACAGGCCAGCGGCCACAATCGCCCAGCGTTCGCCCCAGCGCGCTGTTATCAGCGATGCCGGGATATTGCTCAGCAAGGAGCCAATGCTGACCAGCCCCACCACCAGCGCTGCGATGGGCACTGACGCGCCCAGATCGCGCGCCATCAGCACGATCACGGGCAGCACCGCACCCTCGCCAATGCCAAACAGCAGCGAGGGCCCAAAGGCCGCCACGGCAATGCGGCGCAGCGAGAATTCCGCGTCGCTGCCTAGGGCCGGATCGGATGCGGGAGGAGGGGAGCTGGGCGTGCCCATGGTGGGGGTGAAGGGGTATCGAGTCTGCGCCGAGGGGCCGGCTGGCACTTGGCGGCCTGAAGAATCCTCTCCAGGTCAGCTGCGGCCGGCCCTATTGTGCGCCTGCCCGCCGCTTGGGTGGCGCTGATGCTGTCGCGGGCAGAACTCGGCCTGCGCGGCTTATTTGAGGCTGCCCGAGAGGAAGCGTGCCAGACGCTCACTCTTGGGGTTGGCCAGCACCTCGCGCGGCGGGCCTTGCTCTTCGATCAGGCCCTGGTGCAGGAAGATCACATGGTTGGAGACCTCGCGGGCAAAGCCCATTTCATGCGTCACGACCAGCATGGTGCGGCCTTCCTGGGCCAGCACCTGCATCACGCGCAGCACCTCACCGACCAGCTCGGGGTCCAGCGCCGAGGTGGGCTCGTCAAACAGCATCACCTCGGGCTCGACCGCCAGCGCACGCGCAATGGCCACGCGCTGCTGCTGGCCGCCACTCATGTGGTTGGGGTAGCTGTCTTCCTTGTTCTCCAGGCCGACCAGCTTGAGGTACTTGCGGGCGCGGGCGACGGCCTCGTCCTTGCTGATGCCCAGCACATGCACCGGCACCTCGATGATGTTCTGCATCACCGTCATGTGCGCCCAGAGGTTGAAATGCTGGAACACCATGGCCAGCTTGCTGCGCAGGCGCTGGAGCTGCTTGGGGTCGACTGCGTCCAGCGCGCCATTGCGGCCGGTGCGCAGCTGCAGGCTTTCGCCAGCCACGATGATTTGCCCTTGCTGGGGCTGCTCCAGCAGGTTGATGCAGCGCAGAAAGGTGCTCTTGCCCGAGCCGGAGCTGCCGATGATGCTGATCACGTCGCCAGCGCAGGCGTTGAGCGAGACGCCCTTGAGCACCTGGTTGCTGCCATAGCTCTTGTGGATGTCCAGCGCCTGCAGTTTGTAGTTGGATGCGTTCATATCTCGATGCTCGAATGTCTTAGGCCTTGCGCGGAGCCAGATAGCCCAGGAAACGGCGCTCGGCGAGGCGGAAGATGCCAATCAGGATAAAGGTGATGCTCAGGTAGATGGCAGCTGCCGCGATATAGGCTTCAAACGGCAGGTAGTAGTCCGAGTACACCCGGCTGGCAGCGCCGGTCAGGTCCACCAGCGACGGCACGGTCGAAGCCAGGCTGGTTGAATGCAGCATCATCACCACCTCGTTGCTGTAGGCGGGCAGGGTGCGGCGGATGGCGCTGGGCATCACGATGCGGCGCATCAGCTGCCAGCGGCTCATGCCCATCGCGCGGGCCGCTTCCACTTCGCCCTTGTAGGTTTCGCGGATCGAGCCAGCGAGCATCTCGGCCGTGTAGGCGGCGTTGTTCAAGGTGAAGGCGAGGAACGCGCAGAAGAACGGCTCCTTGAAGTAGGTCCAGGGCCAGACCGCATCCCAGCGCGCCTGAACCCATTCAAGCTGCGAGAAGCCGTAGTAGATCAGGTAAACCTGGATCAGCAGCGGCGTGCCGCGCATGAAATAGGTAAAGGCGCCCACGCTTTTGCGCAGCAGCCAGGAGCGGCTGACCAGCGCGAGCGCGCCCAGCAGCGCCAGCACAGCGCCAATGGCCAGGCTGGACAGCAGCAGCTTGAGGGTGGTGACCAGGCCCTCGCCGTACAGCGCAAGGGTGTCGGGCTGAAAAATGACTTCCCAGTTCATAGCTGCACCTTTTCGGTTCCCAGGCTGTAGCGGGCATTGAGACGGCCCAGCGCCCACAGCGATACCGATGTGTAGACCAGGTACAGCGCAGCGGTGAAGAGGAAGAAGATAAAGGGCTCGCGCGCAGCGGCGCTGGCCTGCTTGGCCAGGTAGGTCATGTCTTGCAGGCCGATCAGGCTGACCAGCGCGGTGGCCTTGATCAGCACCAGCCAGTTATTGGTAAAGCCGGGCAATGCATAGCGCACCATCTGCGGCAAGGTGATGCGAAAGAAGGTCTTGACCGGACTCATGCCGAAGGCCCAGGCCGCTTCCATCTGGCCCTTGGGGATGGCCAGGATCGCGCCCCGGAAGGTTTCGGTCATATAGGCGCCGTAGATAAAGCCGATCGTGAACGAGCCGGCCACAAAGGGGTTGAGGTCGACCGAGCTTTCGCTGCCCATCTTCTCAAGCAAGGTATTGAGGCCGATGGCGCCGCCGTAGAAGACCAGCAGCATCATCACCAGCTCAGGGATGCCGCGCACGATGGAGGTGTAGACCGTCGCCAGCACCACCAGCGGGCGGCGGCCCGACAGCTTGGCACTGGCGCCCAGCAGGCCCAGCACGGTGGCAATGGCCGCTGATGCCAGTGAGACCGCTACCGTCAGCAGCGAGCCCATCAGGATCGATTGAAAGTAATCACTCATAGTTTTTGGCCTTAGGCGCCGTGATTGCGGTACGCAATCGGGCCCATGGATGGCCTGGTGTTTGCCTTGGGGGGGCGCTGCAAAAAGGCTTGGCACCATGGAATTGCGGCGCGATTCATCCAGTATGAAGACTCTGGAGCAGCGCGCCGCTTGGTGTTAGCCCTGATCGAGGACGCGGTGGCGCCAGGGGCGCGACCGCGTTTTGCAAAGATCAGTTGCCGTAGGGGTCGAAATCGAAGTACTTCTTGGCAATCGTGGCATAGGTGCCATTGCTGCGGATGGTCTTGATCGCTTCGTTGATCTGCTTTTTCAGGTCGCCCTGGTTCTTGCGCAGCGCAATGCCGATGCCATCACCGTAGTACTTGGTCTCGTACTGGTCCGGGCCCTTGTAGCCGTAGTCGGCGCCTTCGGCCTTGCGCAGGAAGCCGCCGTTGACTTCGACCTTGTCAGCCACGGTGCCGTCAAGGCGGCCGGACTTGATGTCCAGGTAGACCTGGTCCTGGGCTTCATAAGGCACGATGGTCGCGCCTGCAGGCTTGAGCTCGCCATTGGCCCACTTCTCTTGGGTCGAGCCCTTGAGCACGCCGATCTTCAGGCCCTTGGCCGAAGCCGGGCCCTTGTATTCCACGCTTTTCTTCAGCACCACGGCGCTGGGCGTCTTGTAGTAGCGGTCGCTGAAATCGACCACGCGGCGGCGCTCGTCGGTCATCGACATGGAGCTGACGATGACGTCGTATTTCTTGGCTTGCAGGCCGGGGATCATGCTGTCCCAGACTTGCTCGACAAACACGCACTTGCGCTTGATCTGCTCGCACACCGCCTTGGCGATGTCTACGTCAAAACCGGTGACTTCGCCTTGGGGCGTCTTGTAGGTAAACGGTTCGTAGGTCGGGTCGACAGCTACTTTCAGGTCTGCAGCAAACGCAGGGGCGGCGATAGCGGCCACTGCCAGTGCGATCAAGGTTTTACGCATAGTGAATCCTCGGATCCGAATGTTGATAAGGTGGCTAGCATGCTAGTGCTTTTGCTGCCCGCCGTCGGGGTCTCAAATCGGCTTGTGGCGACCCGGCGACAGCTCTGTGCTGTGCTTTGTGGCAAAGCGGCGAGCTTGTGCGCATTATCACCAGCCTAAACGGCCATTGAGCGCAAAAATCGACGTTGAAGCGTCAATTTTTACGCCCTATCCAGGGAAACACTAATAAGTATGGGTTGTGACGGTCGATTCGATCGTCTATTTTGTCGAAACGTCCGCGCTTACTTCTTCCAGTAGCCCGGGCGAATCAGCAGACTGTGGACGCGGTAGGGTGCCTTTTCCTCGATGCCGATGTCCATCGGTACATAGGCCTTGTCACACTGCAGCAGGTAGCTGGTGATGTAAGGGGTCGGGCTGGTCATCTGCGCGCCGACCTTGCAGCTGCCCACGCTTTGGTGCACATCGTTGAACACCTGCTTCATCTGGTCGGACGTGACCTGCTTGTTGAAGTCTTCGGTAAAAGTCTTGGCATCGGGCACAGCGGCCTTGCCTTCAAAGGCGGCGAGCAGCGCCTGGAAACGCTGGGCCAGCGCCTTTTCAGCAGCCGGGTTGGGCGCAGGGGCCTGGGGCGCTGCCTCGGCTGCGGGCGGCGTGGCTGCCGCTGCTGGGCTGGCCGCTCCCTGGCTGCTTTGGGCCTGGGCCGCCAAAGCGGCGCAGGCCAGCGCGGTGGACAACAGGGCGTGGCGGGACATACGGTGCATGCGGGTTTCCTTGGTGTGGTTTTGCATCGGGCCATCCTAGGCGCAGTGGGCGCTCTGGTGGTAACACTTGGTGTTCAGATGCTGGGGGATGAAAGGGGCTGCAGATGGCCTTTTGGGAGGCCTGCCATGCAAGCCATCAAGGGTGAGCAGCGCAGTCACTGCGCTTGCCACCTTGCTCGGGTCCCCCACTGTGCACCTGCACAACCCGACCCGCATGCCATCCAAGGCCGTAATAGCGCTTGAGAATTGGCCTACATGGTGGGTCGATGCAAAACCGGGCAAGGCCTGTATCCATGCGCTTGTGCGGCGCGCGGTGGTGGCCGGGCCGGGCCCGCTTTCATCTTGGCGACCCGGTTTTGGCGCCGTTGCAGCTAAGGTGTCGCGCAGTGATAGGCAACCCTTTAAGGATATAGAGATGAATGGCGCACACAGTCTGGTCAAGACTTTGCTGGCTGCAGGGGTGGATACCTGCTTTGCAAACCCTGGTACCAGCGAGATGCACTTTGTAGCAGCTTTGGACCAGATCCCCGGCATGCACTGCGTGCTGGGCCTGCAAGAGAACGTGGTCACCGGCATGGCCGATGGCTACTACCGCATCGCCCGCAAGCCCGCCTGCACCTTGCTGCACTGCGGCCCGGGCCTGGCCAATGGCCTGGCCAATTTGCACAATGCGCGCCGAGCGCGCAGCGGCATTGTCAATATCGTGGGCGACCAGGCCACTTACCACCGGCCTTTTGACGCGCCGCTGACGGCTGATACCGATGGCCTGGCCCGCACGGTATCGGGCTGGGTGTATACCAGCACGCACAGTGCGGACCTGGGCCAGGATGCGGCGATGGCGGTGCGTGCGGCCTCGACCTTTCCCGGGCAGATCGCTAGCCTGATCCTGCCGGCCAATGTGTCCTGGGACGAGGGCGGTGTGGTGGCGCAGCCGCTGCCCCTGCCTGCGCCGCCCGCAGTGGATGGCCATGCGATCGATGAAGTGGCAAGGGTGCTGCGCCAGGCGGGCAGCAAGGCCTTGATTCTGCTGTCGGGCGCAGCGGTGTTTGCGCCGGCCCAGGCGCTGGTGTGGCGGCTCGCGCAGGCGAGCGGCGCT
>NZ_APCR01000522.1:0-8580 GCF_000410635.1 Comamonas sp. B-9 | reverse complement strand
GCCGCTTGAGCGCGCAAAGCGCTCCGCCCGGCGAGCACAGCCAGGCCATCGCGGCAGCGCTGGAGGCTGCGCGCCAAAGCCCGCAGTACCCCGCCAAGGAGGCCATCGTGCTGTGCGTGCAGCAGGCGCTGACCGCTGACTTTGCCAGCGGCGCCCGTGCCGAGGCCGAGGCCTTCAAGCGCTTGCTGCCATCGGCGCAGTCGCGCGCACTGCGTCATCTGTTTTTTGCACAGCGCCGCAGCCGGCAGATTCCGGGTCTGGAGCGGCAAGTGCCAGCCGGCAAGATCGAGCAGGTCGGCATTCTGGGGGCCGGCACCATGGGCAGCGGCATTGCGATGTGCTTTTTAAATGCTGGCATCCGCACCGTGTTGGTGGATGCCGCCGCTGCCGGCCTGGAACGCGGTCTGCAGCTGATCCGCTCGACCTACGAGGCCCAGGTGGCCAAGGGCCGCATGGGTGCTGAGCAAGCCAGCGCGCGCCTGGCCTTGCTGACCACCTCACTGGACGACCAGGCGCTGGCGCCCTGCGATCTGGTGATCGAGGCGGTGTTTGAAGATATGGCCCTCAAGCTGCAGGTCTGCCGCAGCTTGGGCGAGGTCTGCAAACCCGGCGCCATCATCGCCAGCAATACCTCGACCCTGGATGTGGATGCACTGGCACAGGCCACCGGACGGCCTGCCGATGTGGTGGGCATGCATTTCTTCAGCCCCGCCAACATCATGCGTTTGCTGGAGGTGGTGCGCGGCGCGCAAACCGCCCCGCAGGTGCTCAAGACCGTCATCGACCTGGCCGGCAAGATCGGCAAGACGCCGGTGGTATCGGGCGTCTGCTTTGGCTTTATCGGCAACCGCATGGCCGAGGTCTACCTGCGCGAGGCTGAGTTTTTGCTGATGGAGGGCGCAAGCCCCGCACAGATCGACAAGGCGGTGCAGGCGCTGGGCCTGGCGATGGGCCCTTGCCGCATGCTGGACATGGCCGGGCTCGATGTGGGCGCCAAGACCGTTATCGAATGCGACAAGGCCGGCGGCCTGCCGCCCGATGCCAGCTACCGCGCGGTGGTGCGCAAGATGTTTGAACTGGGCCGCTTTGGCCAGAAAACCGGCCTGGGCTACTACCGCTACGAGGGCCGCAACGCGCTGCCTGACCCCGAGGCCGGCCGCATTGCGGCCGACCTGGCGCAGGCGCATGGCATTGCCCAGCGCAGCGATATTGCGGTGCAGGAGATTGTGGAGCGCCTGCTGTACAGCATGGTCAACGAGGGCTGCAAGATTCTGGACGAGGGAATTGCCTACCGCGCCAGTGATATCGATGTGGTCTGGGCGGCCGGCTATGGCTTTCCGGATTTTCGGGGCGGGCCCATGTTCATGGCCGAGGAGATTGGCCTGGCGCAGATCGTAGAGCGGCTGGAGCACTATGCCGCCAGCCGGGGCAACCGCTATGGCTACTGGACGGTATCGCCGCTGCTGCAGCGGCTGGCTGCGCAGCGCCAGGGCTTTGACAGCCTGCAAGCCGCCTGAGGGCCTGAAGGCCAGAACTCATCAACATTGAAGAGCACCGCCATGAAAGACGCCGCCATTGTTTCCACCGCCCGCACGGGCATTGGCCGGGCCTACAAGGGCTCGCTCAACCACACGCGCTCGCCCCAGATGATGGGCCACGCCATCGAGCATGCGGTGGCGCGCGCCGGGGTGGACCCGGCAGAGGTGGACGATGTTGTGGTCGGCTGCGTGCTGACCGCGGGCACGGCCGGTATGAACCTGGCCCGCAATGCCTTGCTGGCCGCAGGCCTGCCGATGAGTGTGGCCGGGCAGACGATAGACCGGCAATGTGCCTCCGGCCTGATGGCGATTGCCACGGCGGCCAAGCAGGTGCTGGTCGATGGCATGCAGGTCGTGGTGGCGGGCGGCTGCGACAACATCACGGCCGTGCAAACGCCCTATATGGAATGGGCCAGCCGCGAGCGCGACCCGGCCGTCACAGCGCATGCCGCCCATGCCTATATGCCGATGCTGCAAACGGCCGAGCATGTGGCGCGCAAGTACCGTATCAGCCGAGAGGCGCAGGATGCCTATGCGCTGGAGTCGCAACTGCGCACCGCCCGCGCCCAGGCCGCCGGCCTGTTTGAGCGCGAGATTGTGCCCTTCAGCACCCAGATGGCGGTGACCGACAAACTCACGAAGGAAGTCAGCCTGCAGCAGGTGACCCTGGCCCGCGACGAAGGCAACCGCCCCGACACCAGCCTGGAAGGGCTGGCCGCGCTCAAGCCGGTGATCGACGGCGGCGTCATCACCGCCGGCAATGCCAGCCAGCTGTCGGATGGCGCCTCGGCCTGCGTGGTCATGGATTCGGTGCTGGCCGAGCGCCGGGGCCTGGAGGTGCTGGGCATTTACCGGGGCATGGCGGTAGCAGGATGCGCGCCCGAGGAGATGGGCATCGGCCCCATTTATGCGATCCCCAAGCTCTTGGCCCAGCACGGGCTGGGTGTGCAGGACATTGGCCTGTGGGAGCTTAACGAGGCCTTTGCCTGCCAGGCGCTGTACTGCCGCGACCAGCTGGGCATCGATCCAGCCTGCTTCAATGTCAACGGCGGCGGCATCTCCATCGGCCACCCCTATGGCATGACGGGCGCCCGCATCGCCAGCCATGCCCTGCTGGAAGGCCAGCGCCGCGGTGTGCGCTATGTGGTGGCCACCATGTGCGTGGGCGGTGGGATGGGGGCCGCTGCGCTGTTTGAGGTAGGGTAAGAACGTGCTGACGATCTCCTCGCGCCGCGACAGTGTCCCTACGGGTTGGAGCGAAATCGGGCGATTTCTTCGCGCTGGCCCTTGCTTGCACCCCGGTGCAAGCTGCGTTCCATCCCTTCGAACTCATCCCGATTGCTCTCCAACGCAGCTGCGTAGAGATCCTCAACACGTTCTAACATGCAACTCGACTACGCCAGCATCCGCCAGACCCTGGATTTTTTGCTCTACGACTGGCTGGAGGTAGAGGCACTCAGCCGCCATGCGCGCTATGCCGGCCATGACCGCCAGACCTATGGCGCCGTGCTGGACATGTGCGAGCGCCTGGCCGCCGAGAAGTTCGAGCCCTTCAACCGCTTGGTCGATCAGCAGGAGCCGCATTTTGACGGCCTGCAGCTGCATCTGCCTGATTGCACACCGGCGGCCTGCGCCGCCTATGCCGAATCGGGCATGCTGGCGGCATCGTACGACTACGAGGTGGGGGGGATGCAGCTGCCCTGCGTGGTCGATATGGCGGCCAACAGCATGGTCTCGGCGGCCAGCATTGCGCTCAAGGCCTATTCGATGCTGACAGCGGCCAATGCCGGCCTGCTGATGGCCCATGGCACACTGGCGCAGCAAAAGGCCTTTGCGCTGCCGCAGCTGCAAGGCCGCTTTTTTGGCACGATGAACCTCAGCGAGCCGCAGGCCGGATCCAGCCTGTCAGACATCACGACGCGTGCCGTGCCCGATGGCGCCGACTTTGCCGATGACCCGCTGGGGCCGCGCTACCGACTGACGGGCCGCAAGATGTGGATCTCCGGCGGCGAGCATGCGATGGGCGAGAACATCGTCCACCTGGTGCTGGCCAAGGTGCCCGACGACAGCGGCCAACTGCCCGCGGGCGTGGGCGGCATCTCGCTGTTCATCGTGCCCAAGGTTTTGGTCGATACCGAAGGCCAGGTGACCGGCGAGCGCAACGACATTGCGCTGGCCGGGCTGAACCACAAGCTGGGCTACCGGGGCACCGTCAACACCCTGCTGCACTATGGCGAGCAGGGCGGGGCCGTTGGCTACCGCGTGGGCGCGCTGGGCGCGGGCCTGCAGTGCATGTTCCACATGATGAACGAGGCCCGCATCCAGGTGGGCCTGGGCGCCACCATGCTGGGCTACGCCGGCTACCTGCAATCGCGCGACTATGCCCGCCAGCGCCCCCAGGGCCGCCCGGTCGCTGCCGGCCAGAAGGTGGTGAAGAACGCGCAGCAGCCCCAGGTGCCGATTGCCGAGCATGCCGATGTCAAACGCATGCTGCTGGCGCAAAAAAGCTATGCCGAAGGCGCGCTGGCGCTGCAGCTGTACTGTGCCAAGCTGGTCGATACGCAGCGCGCCGGTGCGCCGCAGCAGGCCGATGCCGCGCAGCTGCTGCTGCAGGTGCTCACCCCCATCGCCAAAAGCTGGCCCAGCCAGTGGTGCCAGGAGGGCAACAGCCTTGCCATCCAGGTGCTGGGCGGCTACGGCTACACGCGCGACTATGCGGTGGAGCAGCACTGGCGCGACAATCGGCTCAACATGATCCACGAAGGCACGCTCGGCATCCAGGCCCTCGACCTGCTGGGCCGCAAGCTGCGCATGGATGGGGGAGCCGCCTGGGCCTTGCTGCAAGCGGAGATCGCGCAAACCGTCGCCACTGCCCGGTCGGTGCCTGCATGCGCCCCCTGGGCCGGTCTCTTAGATGCGGCCACCCAAGCCCTGCAAGCCGCCACCGACGCGGCCTGGGCCAGCGGCAACGCCCAGCTGGCCCTTGCCAACGCCACCGCCTACATGACCGCCTTCGGCCATGTCACGCTGGCCTGGCTGTGGCTGGACATGGCGCTCAAGGCGCATGGGGGTATGGCGGCTGCCGATGCCGGGCAGCAGGCCTTTTTGCAGGGCAAGCTCAATTGCGCGCGTTATTTTTATGCGTATGAGTTGCCGCTGGTGCAGGCCTGGCTGGCGCCGGTGATGGCGGGGGGGGCGCTGTTTGTGGAGCTGGGGGGGAGTGGGTTTTGAGCCCTGAGGGAAAGGGCGGGGCAGGGTGCCGCAGGGCTTGCATCCGCGTTCAGCGCATGGTGCAGGTGCTGGTGTTGGTGGCGGGTAGGGCCCTATTGGTTGATGGTCCGCTCAAGCCTGCCAATAGGGCCTTTGCCGGCGGCGCACTTATACCTTGGCGAGGAAGGCCGCCGCATCACCTGCTTCACACTTCCAGTCTGCGAAGACCCCCACCAGATCGCATTCCACGCAGTGGCAAGCGATGTAGTACCAGCGCACGTCATGGGTGCCCTTGTACACGGAGACGCCGGACACCAGCTCGAACACCTCGTTCTCGCACACGCAGGCGTGCCCCTCGGGGGTGGCTTCTTCCAGGTAGTCCTCGCTGTCGCCCATCAGGTGTTCCTGCCCGCAGTCGGAGCAGGTGCGGATGGCAACGCCAGCTTCTTCGTCGGTCTGCAGCGCAAAAGTCCGGGAGCCGCACTCGCATTTGGACGAGGCAAACCGGGTGGCCTCATGGCCATTTGCAACGCTGTAGCTGCGCAGCTCAGCTTGGGTGTCGCCCGACGTCGTCCCGTACATGAACTCGCCCTTTTTCGTCAGTGCCATTGGTGTTGTTCCATTCTTCAAAGTGGGCTTTCCGGCAGACCTGGTGCCAGGCTTGCCCCGATCATCTGGATTTTGCCTGAATTGGCCGATCCCAGACGGTTGCAATGGCAGCTACCGTGATCGGAAGCACTGGCCGGATGGTCGCGGCTACAGGCGCGCTTTGCCGGCCTTTTTCAACGCGGCCATGGCTTGGATGACTTCATTCCTGAAGGTCTGCTGCCACTGCGCCGACCAGTCTCTTGGCCGTCCTTGCTCTTCCCATGCGGCCAGGGCATTCACGATCTCTGCATCCAGCCAGGCATCGGCATAGCGTGGGTCCGTCGACGGATCTTTGGCCGCCGCAACAAACGCTGCGAAGGAGAATATGCGCTCTGTTGCCCTCGTGGCGCGAGACTCAAAGGTGTTTAAATCCAACTTGTCTTCCAATGCCTGCTATGGGGCGGCCTTGCGCTTCTGACAGCATGACAATTGCACCATTGCCACGTGGAGACTATTCAAGCGCATGCAGTACATCCCACCACCTGATGGAAATCGGACAATGTGCGACGGATGGGTTCCAACACATCGGATTCACTAAAAGGAAACAACGCCTGTGGAGCAATATCGCTTTGGGCCTATGCAAGCACGGACCCTCCAGGTGTTGCCTGAGGGCTGTGTGCAGCATCTGGTTGATCACTACAGCTGTGCCTGGCGCGGCACGGCCCTGCGCCTGGGATGCAAGGGACGCGCTGGATGTTATGCCGGACTGGCAGCCAGACCGTACGTCCATGCGTTGCCTGGCATCGCGCACAGGGGGCGTGGCCAGCGAGATGCAGTAGTGCGGCATTCCTTTGCGAAGCGATGGGCCTTTGCCAAGTCAGTGAGCAGGTGATGGGCCTCCCGAATACCCCGAGCCGACGGCGACCGTGGCTGCAGTCGATGGCAGCGCTCGCCATCGCGGCCTTGATCGGCTGGGGTTGCATGGTTGGCGCGACCGAAGTGGTGGAGAGCTTGCGCTCCGGGGTGCTGAACAACCGCAAAGGACCTGACATCCTTGCCGCTGAGCAGCCCGTCCTTTACTGGGCTTTGATCAGCTTCTACACGGCGGCAACCCTGAGCGCCGCCGGTTTGGCGCTTTTGGTGACGGCCATTGCAGTGCGCGATCTGATCCGTGCACAAGGCGCTGACCAATGAGTGCGTGGTCGACGCGCCAGGCGGCCTGCGTGGGTGTTGCCGAGGTGTAGAAGTGCAGGCCCAGCGCCCAGCGTTCAGAGCAAACCCAGGTCAGCTTGCGGCGGCCTTCAGCGCAGTCTCGATCCAGCCATCAAAGGTCTTTTGGTTGGCCTTGATCCAGCTGTCCGTATGGCGCTCCACATCCTGCTGGCGGTTCTCGCCGTCGTGCATCCGACGGTTTTGCTCGCTGATGTCCCCGATGGGCAGCGACATGATCTCAAACAGCTTGGCGGCGGCGGGGTTCTTTTCGACAAAGGTCTTGTTCGCCACGATGTATTCGTTGTTGACAGGGAAGCCGTAGTTCTTGCCGTTGGACAATTGGGTGTCCGTGCCGGCCTGTACACCAGGCATGGCCGAGAACGGCACTTCCAGCCAGACAACGTCCTTGCCCGAGCGCAGCACATTGCTCAACCAGTAGGGGGTCCAGGCGTAGAACAGCACCGGCTTGCCTTGCTGATAACGGGCCAGCGTGTCCGAGATCAGCGCAGGGTAGTTGCCCTGGGTGTAGTTCACCGTGCCTTGCAGCTTGAAGGCGGCGAGCTGGTGGTTCACCACGGCTTCGCCACCCCAACCGGCGCTGGGCCCGACCAGATCGGCCTTGCCGTCGCCGTTGGTATCGAAGAGCCGGGCCAGCTTGGGGTCGCTGAGCTGGCTCAGGTGGGTGATCCCGTACTGATCGGCTGTCTTCTTGTCGATCATGTAGCCCTGGGCGGCGCCGGCTGCGTACACACCCTTGCGCGACAGTTTGGCGTCGCCCCCTACGCTTTTGTAGAACTCCGAGTGGTGCGGATTCCAATGGTTGGCCATGAAGGTGGCGTCTCCGCGCGCAACGGCCAGATGCGCCAGCGGGTACTCAACCTCCTTGACGGGCTGCACGTCATAGCCAAGTTTGGTCAGCGCACGCGTGACCAGCAGGGTCTGGAAGGTTTCCTCGGCCAACGAACTTTGCAGGGGCAGCACCTTGACGCCCTTGCCGGGCAGATCGCCAGCGTGGGTGGACAGTCCAAGGGCCAGCAGGGCGCTGGCGAGCAGGGTGCGGGCAAAGTGTCGGGTGTTCATCATGCGGTGTATTTCCTATACAAGCGGGTGGAGAAAGCGAGCTAGGCTCTTGGCGCCACGCAAGCGCCTGAGCCGAGCTCAGGGAGGTCTCTGGCGCCATGGCGGCAAGCCTGAGGCAATGCAATGCAGTGCGCTGGGCGGTAGCCGCCCAAGCCAAGGCAGCCACGTTCCACAGCCGCAAGGCAGGCGCTAAAGACGGCGAGACAGACGGCGCAAGCAAGGCCTGCCGATCGTGGGATCAGCGTCCAGCGGGCGGGACAAGGCTTTGGTTGACGACGCAGGGCGGTGGGGCAGCAGCACCCCACGCAAGAAAATAGGTACCGCGACGGGACGCAAGCTAGTCCGCGAGTAGTACCGAAGCGCCAACATGCTCTGTTGGCTTTAAGAAGCTAATAAATATAACTCCCGAGTCTAAAGCAGTCAAGGCTTGCGCGGCGTTTATCCGGTGCGCTGTGGGGCTCGGATGGGCGGCGGGGGGAGGGGCACTGCCAGAGATGGGGAAAGCCATCTGCGATTGGAGTCCCGGGCTCCGGCGCAGGGTTCTCTCACTCCACATCACTCGCCCATGGCAGGGGCCCTAAACTTCAGGTCCATCACTCCTTCCATGTACGACCGGCTCGCAGTCCCCTCCCATGCCACAGCTTGCTTCTGGAACCTCTATCCCTGGCTCAGCCGGCGCAGGCAACCAGGCCGCCGCGCGCGGCGATATCCGCACGCTGGCCGCGTTGGCCGAAGCGGGCGAGGACCTGTCGGCCCTGTGGAACATTCGCACGCCGCTGATCGAGGCCGTGATCGCCCAGCAGGCGGAGGCGGTCAGGTGGTTGCTGGCGCGTGGTGTTGCGCTCAACACCCCCGATGCCGTGATGGGCTGGACGGCCTTGGGCTGGGCTGCAAGCGGCAATGAGGCCGCACTGGTGCAGGCCTTGCTGGCCGCCGGCGCCGATACCGAGCA
>NZ_KE148568.1:5079-6359 GCF_000410635.1 Comamonas sp. B-9 | reverse complement strand
CGGGCGCCGCGCGCCGCGCCTGGCTGCGTTGCTGCTCTTCGGCGCTGGGTGGAGGAGGAGACGAGGCCTTGCGCCACAGCCCGCTGGCGGCCTGCTCGGCATCACCGATGAGCGCCGGGCCACGCCAGGCGTACACGGCGACAGCGCAGGCCGCCACCAGGGCCAGCCAGATCAGCCGGCGGTAGGCAGGGCGCAGGTACATGGCCGTGGCAATGGGGGTTGGAACATGGCAGGCACTGTATCAGCCCCCTTGGTAGAAGCGCAAATCCAGGTACAGCAGCAAGAAGGCCAGCAGGCTGATGCCTCCGTTCAGGCGCCGGGCCAGTGGCAGGGAGGCCGCGCTGAAGTACCACGGCCGGTGCGACGGCAAGTGGCGCAGGATGTAGAGCAGCCCCATCTCCTGCATATTGCTGAAGTGCGGCTGGCTGTCCTTCTTGAGCTTTTGGATGATGGCGGCGTCGCTGAGCATCACCACCGACAGCACGGTGGCGATGATGACAGCACCCAGCAGCCACTGCTGCCAGGGCTGCGTGTGGGGCCAGTTCAGGCTCAGGCTGAACCAATGGCTCATCATCAGCACGGCCAGCACCGCAAACAAGCGGTAGAAGATGGCACGCCAATGCGCAGGGCTGGGCTCGGTCAGTTGGCCTTGGCGCCGCGCCTCGCGCTCAATGATGCGGGCGAGCAGCCAGGCCATGCCATGAAAGCTGGCTTCCAGCAGCAGGTAGATGCCTGCAGCCAGGGCCAGCAGCTGCAGCGGCTCAGCCTTGGCCATGCTCAGCGCTGCTGGCAGGCGGCGGTGACGCCGCTTTGGCACATCTCGCGCTGCGCGCTGTCAAAGATCAGCTTTTTGACGGCGGGCATGTCGACAAAACCACCGATGTCCAGCTGGATGGTCTTGTCAAAGGTGTTGTCGAAGGTGAAGAACTCCAGCACCGCAACGTCTCCCTTTTTGCGCTGGGCCTGGTAGAACTCCAGGCCACGCTGCACCTCATCCAGCACCCGGGATTCGACGAGGCGCTCGGGCTGGCCTTTTTCGATGTTCTGCCGGGCATCGAACTCCAGCACGCCGTTGTTGCTCGACTCGGTCAGCACCAGAATCTTGCCCTTGCTGCCGATCTTGGCCAGCTCCTTGCGCAGCATCTCGGTGGCCGCCGTCATGCGGCATTGGTAGAGCTGGTCGAGCAAGACCTTGTCCTGCTGCTGTGGCGTGGGGCGGCCCGCAGCCTTGTCGGCGGCACTGGACTGGCGCACAGGGCCATCCTGGTAGAAGGACAGCT
>NZ_KE148568.1:0-5025 GCF_000410635.1 Comamonas sp. B-9 | reverse complement strand
ACCTGCTTCTTTAATAGCGGCAGCATGTTTTCGTAGAGCCGGTCCTGCAGCGCGGTGGACAGGTAGAAGTCAAAGCCATACAGGTCATAGCCGCGCGGAACGCCGCCGCCGGTGTAGAGGTTGCCGGCATTGTCATAGGTGGTCAGCCGGAACTGCGCGATGTCCTGGAGCCATTGGAGGTCCGCCGCCGTGGCCTGGTCGCCCAGGCTGCTGAGGGTTTGGCGATGGCCGTCGAGGGTTTGCACATAGCGCACAGCCTCCTGGTCCACCATCTTGGCAAACTCGGCATTCACCATGCCGCTGGCAAAGATCACGCCCAGCTTGACGTTCTTGATGCCGTGCTCGCGGAGCATTGTGCGCACCGTGGTGGCAATGCGCTCCAGATCTGCCTTGGGGATGCCGTGCAGATAGGGCTCATCGGCGATGAACACCGTGGCCACCTGGGCCTGGTAGCGCTGGATCACGGCCATGTAGGGCTGCAGAATCTTGCGCGCCTCGGCCTCTTGCGGGATCACCCGCAGCTTGTTGTGCTCCTGGGGCGCCATGGCCTTGTCCTGCCAGCCAGCACTCGCACCGTTGGCATCGACGGCGCGGTAGCGGATGGGAATCTGGTCCAGTGGCTTGCGGCTGTTGAGCACCGGCCCCAGGTCCAGATCCAGTCGGGTGGCCGAGCCTTTGACGGCCTGGAGGTTTTTCTCCAGGTCTTCAGGGCTGTGCACATTGATATGGGCGGTCGCCACCTTGCCGACAAATTCCGGATGTACGCCGGGCGGCGCGAACAGGGCAATCTGGGCATGGCTGTGCGCCCCCCACAGGAGGGCGCTGCAGGCGAGGGCCTGGCAAAGAATGCGGCGCATCAAGGTATCAGCTCACATGCTTGCCAACAATGCCGGCGATCTCGAACATGCTGATCTGGTCCTTGCCAAACAGCGGCTGCAGCTTGGCGTCGGCATTGATCGCGCGCTTGTCCTTGGCGTCCTGCAGGCCGTTGGCCTTGATGTAGTCCCAGAGCTTCTTGATCACCTCGGGGCGGGACGTGGCCTCGCTGCCGATCACGGCCGCCAGCGCGGGGCTGGGGGTCAGCGTCGCAGCGACCTTGCGCGGCGTCTTGGCGGCGGACTTGGTGGCTGTCTTGGTAGCGGTTTTGGCCGCTGTCTTGGTGGCCTTGGCAGCGGTCTTGCTCGCGGTCTTTGTGGCCGTCTTGGTAGCGGTCTTGGCGGCTGCGCCCTTGCGCGGCGGGAACTTGCTGTCGCGCGGCTCGAACTCGAAGTTCACCTTGCCGGCTTCCTTGTCCCAGGCCAGGAAGGCCTTGAAGCTGCGCCGCGTGCGGTTGGAGACGAACTTGTCGAGCAGGTCGGTCTTGCCGGTGGCCAGCAGCTTGGCCATCTGGTCGCGCTCGATGGGCTGCTGCAAGATGATCTGGCCGCTCTTGAAGTCGCAGCTGGGCGTGGGCTGCTGGGCCGTGGGGACGGCCTTGCTGCAGACATAGTTGGCGCCATGCTCGAACACCGGTGCGCCGCACTTGGGGCAGGCGCCCAAGGTGTTCTGGCTGCCAAAGTCCACCAGCTCGCCCGATTCCTCGTCGGACTTGTTGTCCTCGAACAGGAACTCGAACTTGTAGTTGTTGTTGTCCTCGTCGCGCACGATGGCCACTTCGGCGGCAAAGGGCCAGCCGGCCTTGGAGCGGAAGCCGTCGAGCGGGCCGATCTTGCGATCGCGCAGCAGCTGGTCAGCCTCGGCGGTCTCGAAGGTGCGGCCGGCAGGCGATTTGGTGAACGAGAAGCCGCAGCCTTCGCCAGTGCCGCCCACGCCGGTGCAGGCATAGCGGCGGTAGTTTTCCTTGACCACGCCACCACAGTTGGGGCAGGGCGCGGACAGGGTGGCGTAGTCACCGGGGATGGTGTCGCGGTCGTATTCCTTGGCCTTTTTCACCAGGCGCTCGGTCATGGCCTGGATCTCGGCCATGAAGGCTTCGCGCGAGAGCTGGCCCTTTTCCATCTGTGCGAGCTTGTACTCCCACTCGCCGGTCAGGTCGGCGCGCGAGAGCTCTTCGACCTGCAGCCCGCGCAGCAAGGTCATCAGCTGGAAGGCCTTGGCCGTGGGGATCAGCTCGCGGCCTTCGCGCAGCATGTATTTTTCGGTCAGCAGGCCTTCGATGATGGCCGCGCGCGTCGCAGGCGTGCCCAGGCCCTTTTCCTGCATGGCTTCGCGCAGCTCGTCGTCGTCGATCTGCTTGCCGGCGCTCTCCATCGCGCCCAGCAGGGTCGCTTCCGAGTAGCGGGCAGGTGGCTTGGTCTTGAGGCCCTTGGGCTCGACCGGGTCGGCTGTGGGCTTCTCGCCGGGCTGCACCGGCACCAGGTTCTGGCCCTTGTCGCCTTCCTTGGCGTCTTCCACTTCGTGGGCCGCTTCCTTGCCGTAGATGGCCAGCCAACCGGGCTTGACCAGCACCTTGCCTTCGGTCTTGAAGTGGTGGTCGTCAATTTGACTGACGCGCGTGGTGACCTGGTGCTCGGCGCTGGGGAAGAACACCGCCATGAAGCGGCGCACCACCAGCGTGTAGAGCTTGTGCTCGGCCTCGCTCAAGGCGCCGGGCGCCTGCGTGGTCGGGATGATGGCAAAGTGGTCCGAGACCTTGCTGTTGTCAAAAATGCGCTTGTTGGCGCGGATGTAGTTGGCGCCAATGGCCTGCTGCGCAAACGGCGCGAGCTGCTGCATATTGCTGTGGGCCAGCATCTCGAAGGTCTGGCGCGCGACGGGCAGGTAGTCCTCGGGCAGCGCGCGCGAATCGGTACGCGGGTAGGTCAGTGCCTTGTGGCGCTCGTACAGCGCCTGGGCCAGTGCCAAGGTGGTCTTGGCCGAGAAGCCGAACTTGCTGTTGGCCTCGCGCTGCAGGCTGGTCAGGTCAAACAGCAGCGGTGAGGCCTGGGTGGTGGGCTTGGACTCTTCGGTCACCGTGGCGGGCTTGCCGCGCACGGCCTCGGCAATCGCCTGCGCCTCCTGCTGGCTCCAGACGCGGTCGGCGCGCGCCTCGGCGTCGTCGCTTTTCTTCCAGGCCGGGTTGAACCACTTGCCCGGGTAGGCGCCCGCCTGGGCGTTGAACTCGCCGTGGATTTCCCAGTAGTTGCGGCTGACGAATTTGCGGATCTTTTCCTCGCGCTCGACGACCAGCGACAAGGTGGGGGTCTGCACACGGCCCACGGTGGTCAGGAAGAAACCGCCATCGCGCGAGTTGAACGCGGTCATCGCCCGCGTGCCGTTGATGCCCACCAGCCAGTCGGCTTCGGAGCGGCTGCGGGCGGCATCGGCCAAGCCCAGCATCTGGTTATCGGAGCGCAGCTTGTTGAAGCCGTCACGGATGGCTTGCGGCGTCATCGACTGCAGCCACAGGCGCTGGATCGGCTTGCCCAGGCCGCCCTTGGCGCCACCGGCGTATTGCTCGATCAGGCGGAAGATCAGCTCACCTTCGCGGCCCGCGTCACAGGCGTTGATCAGCGCGGTGACATCCTTGCGCTTAGCCAGCTTGACGACGGCGTTCAGGCGCGTCTTGGTCTTGTCGACCGGCTTGAGCTCAAAGTAAGGCGGGATGACGGGCAGATGGGCAAAGCTCCACTTGCCGCGTTTGACATCGAATTCTTCGGGGGCCTGGATCTCCACAAGGTGACCCACCGCGCTCGTCACGATGAAGGTCTCGGCTTCAAAGTAGTCGTCGTGTTTGGCAAATTGGCCTGCCACCGGCGTCAGTGCACGAACAATGTCTTGTGCAACGGACGGCTTTTCTGCAATGACCAGGGTCTTGGACATGGGTTCACTCTCATCAAACTGGGGTCTGCCAACACTGTGGGTTGCTGGCTCTCTGAGCACGCTCTTACAATGCACGCTTTACGCGCATGTGCGCGGGCGCCTGCATGTGTACGTGTGCGCACATGCGCATGTGCTTATTTTTAAAGTAGCAGAAAAAATCCCATGCCGAACCATGTTCCCCATTTTTCAACAGGTCGTCGTATCCAGGTACGGCGTTCGGGCGTGCACGGCAGGGGCGTTTTTGCGTTGCAGGATATCGCAGAAGGCGAAGTCATTGTCGAATATGCGGGCAAGGTCATCAGCTACGAAGAAAGCCAGCGCCGCCACCCGCACGACCCGGACCACCCCAACCACACCTTCTTTTTCCAGATCGATGGCGACCGCGTCATCGACGGGGGCGATGGCGGCAACTCGGCCCGCTGGATCAACCACAGCTGCGACCCCAACTGCTTTGCCGAAGAGGCCGATGACCGCATCTTCATCAGCGCGCTGCGCAATATCAGCGCGGGCGAGGAGCTGGGTTATGACTACGGCCTGATCATCGAAGAGCGCTACACCGCCAAGCTCAAGGCCGACTACGCCTGCCACTGCGGCGCGGCCGAATGCCGGGGCACGATGCTGGCGCCCAAGCGCGGCTGGAAACCCAAGGTGCCCGCCTCGGATTTGCCCGAGCCCGTGCTGCCCAAAAAGCGCAAGGCCAAGGCGGTATCTGCCGATGAGACGAAATCTGTCAAATCTGCCAAAGCGGAAAAGCACAAGGCCAAGGCCGCAGACAAGGCCCTGGGCAAGGAAAAGGACAAGGCCAAGGCCAAGAAAAAGAGCGACAAGAAGGCCAAAGCCGATAAAAAGACCCATGGCGCCAAGGCCGCCAAGGCAGGCGCATGAGCGAGGCGCAGAACACGCCGATCCGCTGGCCCGCTGAAGCGATCTGGGAGGCGGTGGAGCCGCAGTTGCCGGGCTTCACGATCGAGGTGCTGCCCAGCATCGACTCGACCAACACCGAGCTGATGCGCCGCGCGCGTGCCGGCCGGCAGGAACCCATCTTGCTGGTGGCCGAGCAGCAGACGGCAGGGCGCGGCCGCATGGGCAAGCCCTGGCGCAGCGAGGTGGGTGACTCGCTGCTGATGTCGCTGGGCCTGCCGCTGGCGCCGGCCGACTGGTCGGGCCTGTCGCTGGCCGTCGGTGTGTCGGTGGCGCAAAGCCTGCAGCCCCAGCTGCCCGAGG
>NZ_KE148567.1:35259-39964 GCF_000410635.1 Comamonas sp. B-9 | reverse complement strand
CGCATGCCCGCCAGGCCGGCCACCCCGGCGCCGCGCGACAGCGCCAGCACCACGGTTTCGACCTGGTCGTCGGCATGCTGGGCCAGCGCCATGGTCTGGATACGGCCCTGCGCTGCCTCGTCAGCCGCCAGCACAGCCTGGGCCAGCGCCTGGTAGCGTGCAATGCGTGCGGCGTCCTCCGGGCTTTGGCCGGGCAGCGCATGGGCATTCACCGCCACTACCTGCAAGGGCACCGCCCAGGCCGCGCACTGGGCGCGGCAATGGGCTTCAAACACCGCGGCTGCGGCCTGCAGCCCGTGGTTGATGTGGATGGCATGCACCTGGCCGGGAAAGCGCCGCAGGCAGGCCCAGAGCAAGGCGGTGGAATCGGCCCCACCGCTGTAGGCCACGGCCAGCGGCAGTGCGGGCTGCCAGCCGTTCAGCGCGGCAAGAATAGCGGGCTCAGCCATGGCGCGCGCCCCACAGCAAAAAGCCTCCGCGAAGGGAGGCTTGGCAGCAGCGGCGCAGCATCAGCGGCGGCCAGCAGCGCGTATCAGTGCTCAGCCTTGGTGTCCGAGAAACGGCCATAGCTTTGCAGGCGCTCGTAGCGGCGGTCCAGCAGCTCGGTGGGCTTCAGATCGGCCAGCTGGCGGAAGGCATCGCTCAGGCCGCGCTTGAGCAGCGCCGCCATTTGCTTGTGGTCGCGGTGGGCGCCACCGACGGGCTCGTGGATGATCTTGTCGATCAGGCCCAGGGCCTTGAGGCGGTGCGCGGTAATGCCCATGGCGTCGGCCGCTTCCTGGGCCTTGTCGCTGGTCTTCCACAGGATGGAGGCGCAGCCTTCGGGGCTGATGGTCGAGTACACCGAGTACTGCAGCATCAGCACCTGGTCGGCCACCGAGATACCCAGCGCGCCACCCGAGCCACCTTCACCGATGATGGTGGAGATGATCGGCACTTCCAGCTGCGCCATTTCATAGATGTTGCGGCCAATGGCTTCGGACTGGCCGCGCTCTTCGGCGTCAATGCCGGGGTAGGCGCCGGGCGTGTCGACAAAGGTGAACACCGGCAGCTTGAACTTCTCGGCGGTCTTCATCAGGCGCAGCGCCTTGCGGTAGCCCTCGGGCTTGCTCATGCCAAAGTTGCGCAGGGTGCGCTCCTTGGTGTCGCGGCCCTTTTGGTGGCCTACCACCATGCAGGGGTTGCCATTGAAGCGCGCCAGGCCGCCCACGATGGACAGGTCATCGGCAAAGTGGCGGTCGCCATGCATTTCGACGAAATCGGTGAAGATCTCGTTCACATAGTCCAGGGTGTAGGGACGCTCGGGGTGGCGTGCGATCTTGGTGATCTGCCAGGGGGAAAGCTCGCTGTAGATGTCCTTGGTCAGCTGCTGGCTTTTCTTGCTGAGCTGATCAATCTCTTCAGAGATATCGACTGCGCTTTCGCTTTGCACATAGCGCAGTTCATCAATTTTGGTTTCCAGCTCCGCAATCGGTTGCTCGAAATCCAGGAATGTTCTTTTCGCCAAAATGATTCTCCTCGAGAAAAGCCGCAGGCAGCCTTCTCATAACGACCGACAGTGTAACCGCATGCGGCCAAACCAGATCAATCTGCATCCTGCCCCAGTGGCATGGCATTCTGGGAGCGCCAGATCAGCCAGGCCGCCACGCTGGCCCAGGGTTGCCAGGCTTGGGCCACCTCGCGCGCATCGCTGCGGCTGACGGCCTCGCCCGAAAAATAATGGTCGCTGATGCCCTGCAGCAGCGCGGCATCATCAATGGCCAGCACATTGGGCCGCCCCAGATGGAACAGCAAAAACATCTCCGCGCCCCAGCGCGCCAGGCCGCGTTGCGCCATCAGCTGCTCGATGACCGCGTCGTCATCGACATGCACCCAGGACAGCGCATCCTTGGGCTCTTGCACAAACCATGCAGCCAGACCACGCAGATAGCCCAGCTTGCGCTGGGGCAGGCGGATGGCCTTGGCCGCCTCGTCCGTCAGGGCCAGCATGGCCTTGGGGCTAGCCGAGCCCAGCGCTGCCACCAGCCGCTTCCACAGCTGGCGCGCCGAGTTGTCGGACAGCTGCTGCCAGACCACCGAGCGCATCAGCAGCGCAAAGCCGTCAGCCTCGCGGCGCAGCATCTCGCCGGCATACAGCGGCGCGAGCCGGCGCATCACCCGGTCCTTGCGGGCCAGGTGTTTGCAGGCGACGGCCCAGTCTTCCGCTGACAGCGGTTTGTTGCTGATACCAGGCATAGGGCTAGAGGGACCGCGTCAACGCCAGGGACAGATGCAGTCCACCGACAGCGTGCATCAGGCCCCTGCCTGCACTACCGTCCAGGTCGTGCCTTGGGCGGAATCCTTGAGCTCCACCCCTTGGGCCAGCAGCTCGGCGCGGATGCGGTCCGATTCCGCATAGTTCTTGGCCGCCTTGGCAGCGGCACGCAGTGCAATCTGCGCCTCCACATAAGCGGCATCCACGGTGGCGCCCGCTTGCAGGTAGGCGGCAGGGTCGGCCTGCAGCAGGCCCAAGGTGGCCGCCAGCGCCTTGAGCAGGCCAGCCACCGCTGGCGATTTGCTGCGGTTGACCTCGGCCGCCAGCTCAAACAGCACGGCCACGGCTTCGGGCGTGCCAAAGTCCTCGTCCATCGCCGCCTTGAAGCGCGCTGCGCTCGGGTGGCTCCAGTCGATGGCCGCCGTCTCGGCGGCGACCAGGCTCAGCGCCGTATAGAGGCGCTTCAAGGCATTGCGGGCGTCGTCCAGGTGCACATCGCTGTAGTTGAGCGGGCTGCGGTAGTGGGTGCGCACCACAAAGAAGCGGATGGTTTCTGCGTCGTAGCGCTTGAGCACATCGCGGATCGTGAAGAAATTGCCCAGGGACTTGGACATCTTCTCGTTGTCGACGTTGATGAAGCCGTTGTGCATCCACATCTTGGCCAGCGGCTGGCCGTGTGCGCCTTCGCTCTGGGCAATCTCGTTTTCGTGGTGGGGAAACTGCAGGTCAGCGCCGCCGCCATGGATGTCGAAGGTCTCGCCCAGCAGCGCGCAGCTCATCGCCGAGCACTCGATGTGCCAGCCCGGCCGGCCCGTGCCATAGCTGCTTTGCCACTTGGCCTCGTCGGGCTCGGTGGGCTTGGCGCTCTTCCACAGCACAAAATCCAGTGGGTCGTCCTTGCCGTCCTGCACGGCAACACGTTCGCCGGCATTGAGCTCGTCGAGCGACTTGCCCGACAGCTTGCCGTAACCGGGGAACTTGCGCACGGCATAGTTCACATCGCCACCTTCGGTGCGGTAGGCCAGGCCTTTTTCTTCCAGCTGCGAGATGATGGACAGCATCTGCGGCACGTATTCGGTGGCACGGGGCTCATGCGTGGGCCGCTCGATGCCCAGCGCATCGGCATCTTGGTGCAGGGCCTCGATCATGCGGTCGGTCAGGCTGCGGATGGTCTCGCCGTTTTCCACGGCGCGGCGGATGATCTTGTCCTCAATGTCGGTGACATTGCGCACATAGGTCACCTTCAGGCCGCTGACGCGCAACCAGCGCTGCACCACATCAAACGCCAGCATCGAGCGCGCATGTCCCAGGTGACAGAGGTCATAGACCGTCATGCCGCATACATACATGCGGACATGGCCCTGCTCAATCGGAACAAATGACTCCAGCGCACGCGAAAGCGTGTTGTAGATGCGCAAACTCATGAAAAATTAGCGTGGTTGTGGTTGAGAGAGGGAAAGACGCCTGGCGCCCTGCCCCGTTCCGCGTCCATCCTCTTGACAGAGGCTGGGGCACGGGTTTGGCAGCGCCTGCCCGGGCACCGCCGCCCGGCAGGAACCGCCGAACCGTGTATGGTAGCTGATGCCCGACACCATGCCCTGCAAACCATGGCCGCCCGTCGTTCCGGGGCGCCAGCCCCCTCAGCTACAATGCGCTGCAGTATAAGCCTGCAGGCCACTTGCACGCGCCCAGCGCGCCCGAACCCTATGAAGTTAGTCAGTCGCCTTTTCTCCCCCCTGATGCCCCGTGCCGCCTTGCTGGCGCTTGCCCTGAGCTGCGGCGCCGCCTATGCGGACGAATACGCGGCCGTGGAAAAGCTGATCCAGTCCGGCCAGACCGCATTGGCCCTGGAGCAGCTGGAGCCCAAGATCCAGCAAGCCCCGCGTGACCCGCAATGGCGCTTTTTGCAGGGTGTGGCGCAGATGAACGCCGGCCAGCGCGACGAGGCCACGGCGACATTCGAGAAACTGGTGCAGGAATACCCCGAACTGCCCGAGCCCTACAACAACCTGGCCGTGCTCTACGCCCAGAACAACCAGCTGGAAAAAGCCAGCCGCGCGCTGCAAGATGCCGTGCGGGCCAACCCCGGCTATGCCACCGCCTATGAGAACCTGGGCGATATCTATATCCGCCTGGCCGAGCAATCACTGAGCAAGGCCAGCACGCTGGCGCCGGCCCAGCAAGCGCGGCTGCAGCCCAAGATCAGCAGCCTGCGCCTCTTGGTGACCCGTGCCCAGCCTGCCGCTGCCGCCGCGCCGGCTGCCCCGGCAGCGGCGCCCGACGCAAAAAAATAAGGGCCTTGCCTTGAATCTTGCACCGTTGGCCCTCAACTCGGTGCAACGCATAGGGTGCAAACGCACACCTTGCAAACGCAGACGCTGCAACGCCCATGATTTGCGCGCAGCGCAGGATGCCTTGCGGATCCCGCAGCGCCCTGCGCTGGCCATCTAC
>NZ_KE148567.1:24555-35201 GCF_000410635.1 Comamonas sp. B-9 | reverse complement strand
CACTCTTTCCATTCTGGGCGGCCTGGCACTGGCCGGCGGCATGTTGCTGACGAGCGCCGCGCAAGCAGCGGACCAGCCCCGCGTGAAACTGGCGACCTCGATGGGCGACATCGTGGTCGAGCTCAATCCAGAAAAAGCGCCCAAGACGGTGGCCAACTTTCTGCAGTATGTGAACGACAAGTTCTATGACGGCACGATCTTCCACCGCGTGATCGGCAACTTCATGATCCAGGGCGGCGGCTTCACCCCCGATATGCAGCAAAAGCCTGCGCGCTCGCCGATCCCACTGGAGGCCAACAACGGCCTCAAGAACAACACCTACACCATTGCAATGGCCCGCACGGCAGTGCCCGACTCGGCCACCGCGCAGTTCTTCATCAATGTGCAGAACAATGATTCGCTGAACGCCCCCAACCCCGATGGCCACGGCTATGCGGTGTTTGGCAAGGTCGTCAGCGGCAATGACGTGGTCGACAAGATCAAGGCCGTGCAAACCGGCAATGCCGGCCCGCACCAGAACGTGCCCAAGACCCCGGTCATCATCAAGTCGGCCACCGTCGTCAAGTAAATGGCCCTGCCGCTGGCCCCCAACCGGGCTGCGGCGCCCTTCCCACCTTTCTCAACAGGAAACACACCATGAGCAATCCACAAGTTGAACTGCATATCAAAGACTACGGCGTCATCACGCTGGAACTCGACGCAGACAAAGCCCCCAAGTCCACCGAGAACTTCCTGAGCTACGTCAAGAGCGGCCACTATGACGGCACGATCTTCCACCGTGTGATCAACAGCTTCATGATCCAGGGCGGCGGCTTTGCATCGGGCATGGACCAGAAGTCCACCCAGGCGCCGATCCAGAACGAAGCGCAAAACGGTCTGAAGAACGACCAGTACACCGTGGCCATGGCCCGCACCAGCGATCCCCACTCGGCAACCGCCCAGTTCTTCATCAACGTCGCCAAGAACGACTTCCTGAACCACACCTCGCCCACGCCTAGCGGCTGGGGCTATGCCGTGTTCGGCAAGGTGGTCAAGGGCAATGACGTGATCGACAAGATCAAGGCCGTCAAGACCGGCTCCAAGGGCATGCACCAAGACGTGCCCAAGGACGAAGTGCTGATCGAAAAGGCTGTGGCCCTGTAATAGGCGCCACCATTTGCATGGACAGCCCGACCAACCCTAGTGCCGCAGCCCCCCATGAGGCGCTGCGCGCCCAGTTGGCCACCACGGCAGTCCATGCCTTCGCTGCGCCCCCCGCCTGGCGCAGCATCGAATTCATCTCTGATCTGCATCTGCAACCCCAGCTGCCACTGACCTGGCACAGCTGGCAGCGGTACCTGAAAGCCAGTACCGCAGATGCGATCTTTATGCTGGGCGATTTGTTTGAAGCCTGGGTCGGCGACGATGCGCTGGACGAGACCGGCAGCTTTGAAGCGGCCTGCGCCCAGAGCCTGCGCGAGGCCAGTGGCCAGCGCGCCCTCTTTTTCATGCATGGCAACCGCGACTTTCTCATCGGCGCGCAGTTTGCCGAGCGCACTGGCATGCAATTGCTGCCCGACCCCAGCTGTCTGGAGTTTCTGGGCCAGCGCTGGCTGCTCAGCCATGGCGATGCGCTGTGTGTGGAAGACAGCGAGTACCAGCGTTTTCGTGCGGTGGCACGCAGCCCCGCCTGGCAGCAGCAAATTCTGGCCCAGCCGCTGGCCCAGCGCCGGCAACTGGCAGGCAACATGCGCAGCCAGAGCGAGGCGCGCCGCATGCGCGAGGTCATCACCGCCGATGTCGACACCCAGGCCGCCCTGGCCTGGTTGCAGCAGGCCCAGGCGCCCACGCTGATCCACGGCCACACCCACCGCCCGGCCAGCCACGCGCTGGATGCCAATCACCAGCGCGTGGTGCTGAGCGACTGGGACACCGACCTGGAACCTGCCCGCGCCGAAGTGCTGCGCATCGATGCCGCCGGCCTGCAGCGCATTGCGCTGAGCGACTATTTGGCCCGGCCGCCACAGCAAGGACGCTGAGATGGCATGGCTGCAGCGCACCTGGTCACGTCTGCGCGCGCTGGCGCGCCCCGTGCCCGAAATCCCCGCCGCCCTGTGGTTGCAGGTGCTGCAAAAATACCCGTTCCTGCAAGCGCTGTCGCTGGAAGAAAAAGCCAAGCTGCGAGCCTTGAGCGCGCTATTTCTGCGCCAAAAACAGTTCTCGGGCGCCCATGGCCTGGTGGTGAGCGATGCGATGGCGCTGACCATTGCCGCCCAGGCCTGCGTGCCGCTGCTCCACCGGGGTGAGGCGCAGCAGGCCATTGCGCTCTACGATGATTTTGTTGGCATCGTCGTGCACCCGGGCACGATGGTCGCTGCGCGCGACATGCACGACGAGGCGGGCCTGGTGTCGCACCGGCGCATGATGCTCGAAGGCGAAGCGATGCAGCATGGCCCTGTCACCCTGAGCTGGGCGGCCATCGCGCAGGACCCGCTGCAGCAAAACGAGCGCGGCACCAGCGTCGTCATCCACGAGTTCTGCCACAAGATCGATATGCGCAATGGCGGTGCCGATGGCTACCCCTCGCTGCCCGGCCATTTTCTGGGCCTGGCGAGCGCCGCCGAAGCACGCCAGACCTGGGAGCGCACCTGGGCATCGGCTTTTGACGCCTTTCGCCATGCGATCGCCAAAGCCCAGCGCTTTGGCGAGCCCGCGCCCTGGCTGGACAGCTATGGCGCCACTGCACCGGCCGAGTTCTTTGCAGTGGCCTGCGAGGCCTTCTTTGTCAACCGCAGCCACCTCGCGCAGGAATGGCCACAGCTCGACCGCATGCTGGCCGGGTTGTTCCGGCCGGGCGCCGGCTAATTACGGACCTTAGCCGCGCTGCTGTGCCTGTGTCAGCGCCTGCAGCCAGGCGATGCTGTCCTGCAGCTCTTGCGGGTGCAGCTCATGGCGGCAGGGGTACTCGTGGTAGGCCAGGTCAACAGGCGTCGCTTGCAGCGCTGCGCGAATCGCATGGGCCTGCGCCAGCGGAATGACATTGTCGGCCGTGCCATGGCTGATCCAGGCTTGGCGCCCGGCCAGCTGCGCCGGGGCGACCTGCTCGGCGGCAATCTCGGGCAAGAGGCGGCTGTGCCACACCATGATGGCCTGCAGCAGCTGCGGCTGGGTCAGCAGCGCCGACAGCGACATGATGCCGCCCTGGCTGAAACCGCCCACCACCACCCGTTGGGCCGGTATCTGCAAGGCCTGGGCCGCCTCGGCACAGGTCTGTGCGACGAGCGCGCGGCTGGCTTTTTCCTGGGCGGTGTCGATGCTACGGCTGCCATCGGGGTTCACCCCAAACTGGAACCAGGCATAGCTGCTGGGGCCCAGGGTGTAGGGCGCGCGCAGGCTCAGCACATGGAAAGCCGGTGGCACCATGCCCGCCAGGCCAAACAGATCTTGCTCATTGCTGCCCACGCCATGCATCAGTACCAGCAACCAGGGTGCTGGGGTATCCGCCGCAGCGGCGCGGTACAAGTGGTGAAGGGGAAGGTTCAACATGGCAGCCCTGCTCAAAAAAATTGGCTGCATCGTACCGCAGCCTTGGCAACCATGGTGGGAACCACAGCAAAGCGCTTTGCTGCGGCTGGGGCGCCATCGCTGGCGCCCCGTGCCCAGCGCTGATGGCTTATTTCTTCGAGTGCAGCGCCACCCAGGCCAGAAAGCGCTCCATGTAGTTGCGCAAGAACTTTTCGCTGGCCTCGGCCACCTTGCCATCGGCACTGACCAGGCCATCGGTCCAGCGGATAAAGCCCTCGGGCTGCGCCATCGCAGGCATGTCGAGGAACACCAGAATATTGCGCAGATGCTGCTGGGCCATCGACGTTGCCGGGCCACCGGTCGAGGTGCCGATGATGCCGGCAGGGATGCCATTCCATGCGCCGCTGCCATAGGGGCGGCTGCCACCGTCCAGCGCGTTTTTCAGGTAGGCCGGCACCGAGCGGTTGTGCTCGGGCGTCACAAAAAGGATGCCGTTCTTGCTGCGCACCTTGTCTTTGAATGCGGTAAACGCTGCCGGATAGGCGTCCGCATCGTCATCGCGGTTGTAGAACGGCAGCGCGCTCAGGTCCAGGAACTCGAAGTCCGCCTGGTCCTGCACCAGGTTCACCAGGCCATGGGCCAGTTGCTTGTTGATCGAGGTCTTGCTGTTGCTGCCAACGATGATGCCAATTTGGGGTTTTGCCACGGTCATTCTCACTTTCAGGACATGCACAAGGATGAAAGCCTCTGGTTATACCCCTGCTTGGTGACGACTGATGTAGGCCAAGGCGAACTGCGCGGCCATGGACGCGCGGTGACTCATTTCACGATACCACTGCCGCAAGCCTGGCCTGCCTGCAGCTGCCAGACCTGGGTGCTGCCCAGGTGCAGGGCTGGTGCAGCAGCCGCCACCGCCGGCATCTGGCGCTGGGCGGCCTCGGCGCTGCCCACCACCCACAAGCGCTGCTGCGGATGCGCACAGGCATAGGCTTGCAAGCCCTGCGCATCCAGCAAGACACGGCGGCCCAGCTGCGGCGCAAATTGCGCGGCATCGCTCAGCTCCTTCTTCCAGTTGTCGGCCTGCTGGCCTTCGGTGCGCCAGTCGTCCACCACCAGCGGATCGGCCATCGCGGGCAGGTAAAAAGGCACTTCGTAGTACAGGTGCTCCAGCATCACCAGCCGGTCCGCCGACTGCACCGGCAGGCTGCGCAGTGCGCGCCACTGGGCCTTCGCAGGCACGGCTACCGTGCCCAATACCACCGCCAAGACCACACACAACAGCGCGGCCAGGGCCGCAGTGCGCCGGCCCCAGCGCTGCCAGCCAGCTGCTTGCACCAGGCGCACCACCGCATAGGCCAGCGGTGGCAGCGCCGGCAGCACATAGCCCACGATCTTGCTGTGGGGCACCGAGAAGAACAGCACAATGACGGCAAACCAGACCAGCATCAGCCGGTCCAGGCTTTGCACGAAAGCCGGCGTTGCAGGCCGTGCTGCTGGCAGCGATATCGGTGCGGCAGTTTGTTTGCGCCTCCAGCTGCGCCAGCCAGCAGCCAGCGCCCAGCCGGTCCAGGGCAAGGCGGCCAGCGCGATCACCGCGCCATAGAACCACCAGGGCTGGGGGTTGTTGAAGCTGCTGCCGGTGTAGCGCTGAAAGTGCTGGGTGACAAAAAAGTAGTGGAAAAAACCGCTGTGGCGCTGTTGCGCCATGAACACCCAGGGGCCAGCAATCAGCAGCACCGGCAGCCATGCCGCGGCGTGCAAAGGCAGCCACCATTGGCGCCAGCGCCGGTCCCAGACCAGCCAGAGGGCCCAGACCATACCGGGCAGCACCAGCGCAATCAGGCCCTTGGCCAAAAAACCCAACCCGGCCCAGGCGCCCGCCGCAGCCAGCCAGCCCATCCAGGCCATGCCCCGGATACGGCCGGTGGCCTGGCGCGCCTCCAGGGTCGCCATTGCGGCGCTGCAGATGCAGGCCGTCAGGCAGCCGGCCAACAGCATGTCCATATTGGCGTACTGCGCGGCCATATAGGTATAGGGCATGGTCACCAGCACCACGGCCGCAGCCACGGCCACCGACTGGCTGGCATAGCGCTTGAGCAGGACCAACAAGGACATGGCCGCCAGCCATGCGCCCAAGAGCGATGGCAGGCGCGCCACCCATTCATGCACACCCGCAAGCTGCAAGCCCGTGGCCGCCAGCCAGTAGTACAGCGGCGGCTTGTGGAAAAACGGCAGGCCGTTGAGCGCAGGCGTGACCCAGTCGCCGCTGCGCAGCATCTGCAACGCAGCCACGGCGTACCTGCCCTCATCCGGATCGCTGAGCGGCCGCAGCCAGGCCAGCACCAGCAGCCACAGTGCCACCAGGACCGCCATGCGGGCCTCGATCGTCCAGGCAAAGCGGGCGGGCATGGCCCGCGCAGAAGCAAGGCTGTGCATGCCCTACTCCAGCGATGCCGCCTGCGACGCAGGGCGTGGCGCTGCGGCGTCTTGCAACGCGAGCTCGGCAGGGTCTTGCACCACCGGCCCGGCATGCCGCCACAGCCAGCCGTACAACAGCGCAATCACCCCGCCCAGCGCCGCGCCGGCTGCGATATCAAGCGGAAAATGCACGCCGCAGTACACCCGGCCCCAGCTCACCGCCAGCGCCACGGCCACGATGGCGGCGCCGCCCAGGCGCAACTGCCGCAGCCATAGCAGGCAAAAGCCCAGAGTAAAGAGTGAACTGGCATGCGCGCTGGGCAGTGAGCCCCGGGCGGCATGGTCAATACAGGCGGGGCTCAGCCCCATCACGAAGGGGCGGGGATGCCCCAGCCAGACGGCGAGCCGGTGCGCCAGCAACACGGCAGCGGCGCAGCACAGCATGCTGCCCAGCAGGTACAGGCGGTCGGCCGGCCGCTTCCACCACAGCCACAGCAGCGCGGCCCCGGCCAGCACCACGCCGTCCATGCCCAGCCAGCGGGCCAGCTCCAACACCCAGGCCGTGGGTGCAAAGCCCCCGGCCATCCATGCAAACCATTGCAGATTCAATGCTTCCATCACAAGCCTCTCTGGCAGAAGGCCGCTCTGGATGGGTGTTCACCCGGCAACAGCGCACTCTGTAGGTTGGCACTGTGGCGGGCGGAGCTTACCGATGTCTTAATGCATGGAAAAAAGTGGTAGACACATAAGAGCCACTAAGACGACCCAGCAAACCGCAGGTTTGCGGTTGAGACTAGGCGCCCTGCCGCAGGCAGTACAGGAGTACGACAAGGCAGGGTGCGGCCGGCCAGGCAACGACGTATCAAGGGTTGTATTAGTGGCTCTAAATGCGGCTGTCTTGGACGACGGCGCCGGCGGCGATAGTGATGACGCGCTGGCACTGGGCGGCAATGGCGCGGTCGTGCGTCACCATGATCAAGGTGGTGCCCGCTTCGCGGTTCAGGTCCATCACCAGCTGCATCACGGCTTCGCCGGTGGCAAAGTCCAGGCTGCCGGTGGGCTCGTCGGCCAGCAGCACGGCGGGCTGCACGACAAAGGCGCGGGCCAGTGCCACGCGCTGCTGCTCGCCACCCGACAGCAGCTTGGGGTAGTGCGACAGGCGCTGGCCCAGGCCCACGCGCTCGAGCATGGCGGTCGCCTGCTTGCGGGCATCGCGCTGGCCGGCCAACTCGAGGGGCAGCATCACGTTTTCCAGCGCCGTCAAATTGCCCATCAATTGAAAGTTCTGAAACACAAATCCCATCGTGCGCGCACGCAGCGCAGCCCGGTCATCCTCGCTCAGCGCAAACAGGTCCTGGCCTGCAATCCGCACCGTGCCCACGCTGGGCGTATCCAGGCCCGCCAGGATCGACAGCAAGGTGCTTTTGCCCGAGCCCGATGCACCGACAATCGCGACAGTTTCTCCCTGCGCGATGCTAAAGTCCACATCACGCAGAATGGTCAAACTGCCGGTCGAATCCGAGACCGATTTACCCAGGCCCTGGGCCACCAACACCGCCTCAGGCGCCTGCGATTGAGAAAGCACTGCATCTGTCATGACAACCAATCTTTCCTCCAATGATCGAACACCCGTCACGCGACGCCGGTGTCTTCGCAGCATCGTAGCGTTGTCAATGATGTCCTCCGCCGCTATAGGTTTTACAGCACAGGCGGCTGCACCACAGGCGCCCGCCACGATTTTGGTCGTGGGCGACTCGATCAGCGCCGAATACGGCATTGCTCGCGGCACCGGCTGGGTGGCGCTGCTGCAGGACAAGCTCGAACAAAGCAAAAACGCCAACGCCTACCAGGTGCACAACGCCAGCATCAGTGGTGACACCACCGCCGGCGGCCGGGCCCGCTTTGGCCAGCTGCTGACGCAGCACAAGCCCGGCATCGTCGTGCTGGAGCTCGGTGCCAACGATGCGCTGCGCGGCCTGCCGCTGGCCAGCACCCAGGCCAACCTGGCGGCAATGGTGGACAGCGCCCAAAAGGCTGGCGCCCAGGTGCTGCTGCTGGGCATGCAGGTGCCGCCCAACTACGGCAGCAAGTACACCACGGACTTTGCCCAGGTCTTTACCAGCCTGGCGCGCGAGAAGAAAACCGCCGTCGTGCCCTTTTTGCTGCATGGCGTGGCCGATGTGCCCAACGCGGAAAAGAACTTCCAGGCCGACCGCATCCACCCACTGGCCAGCGCCCACCCGCAACTGCTGGCCAATGTCTGGCCCGAGCTGCAAAAGCTGATGAAATAAAAATGTCGCCAGCGCGGTGCTGGCGGCGTTTAAAGGTTGGGATCTAACCCTTAGCCAAAGGCTTTTTTCAGCGCTTGCGCCAGATCCTGTTGCAGGTCGTTTGCATCTTCGAGTCCGATCGAAAAGCGCACCACCGTGCCCGGCTGCAGCTGCGAGTCGCCCAGCGCGCGCATGCTGCCAATCTTGTAGGGCACCACCAGGCTGATCGGGCCGCCCCAGCTGTAGGCCAGTTTGAACAGGCGCAGACTCTCGCAGAACAGGTCGATCTGCTGCTGGCTGTAGCGCGGATCGATCACCACGCTGAAGAGCCCTGCGGCTGCGCCCTGCTTGCCCGCCACGCTGCCCGCGCCACAGAGCTGCTGCCAATGCGCATGGCCCGGCGAGCCAGCAAAGGCCGGGTGCAGCAGTTGCACCACGGCGGGCTGCTCGGCCATGAAGGCGGCCAGCTGCCGGGCTGCCGCATCTTGCGCGTGGTAGCGCAGTGCCAGGCTGGGCAGGCTGCGCAGCACGGTCTCGATATCGTTCACACCCACGCCCAGGCCCAGGTGCATATGCGTGGCCTGCACCTTGCGGTGCACGGCGGCATCACGCGTCACGATGGAGCCCATCAGCACATCACCGCCACCGCTGGGGTACTTGGTGAGCGAATGCGCCGACACATCCACGCCCGTGCGGTAGCTGCCGTCGCCATCCAGGTCAAAGCAGTTGAAGGCCAGGCCCGCGCCCCAGGTGTTGTCCAGCGCCGTGGCAATGCCTTTGTCCTTGCACAGGCGCACAAGACCCACCAGATCAGGGAACTCCATGCTGACCGAGCCGGCGGCCTCCAGCCACACCAGGCGGGTGTTGTCCTGGATCAGGCTGGCGCAATGGTCCACGCGCATCGGGTCGTAGTAGCCGATGCTGACGCCAAAGCGCTGCAGCTCGCTCTCGGCAAAGCCCTTGCTCGGGCCATAGACGTTGTCGGGCAGCAGCACATGGTCGCCGCTCTTGAGCAGCGCCAGGCCAATCACCGAGATCGATGCCAGGCCGCTGGGCACCAGCACGCAGTGGCTGCCGCCTTCCAGCGTGGCAATGCGCTCTTCCAGGATGTAGGTGGTGGGCGTGCCGTGCAGGCCATAGGTGAAGGCGCTCTTGTCCTTCCAGTCCCAGCTGCGCATCGCCGCCACGTTGGGGAAGAACACGCTCGACGCCTTGAACACGCCGGGCTGCGGCGCTGCAAACGGCGCATTTGGCGCATAGGGGTGGTGGATGATGCCGGTGATCGGTGCCTGGTTTTTGGGGGTGGAGCTCATAGCAAAAAAAGTCGGTCAGAAAACGGAACAGCTGCGGGCTATTGTGCAGCAGATAGGCTCAGCGCAAAGCAGCCGCCACCAAGCCCAGCGCTGCGGGCTTGGCACCCGCCTCAAAGAAGCGGCTGGCCTGCAGCAGTGCCGCACTGTTTTGCAGGGGCAGCCAGTCACCACCTGCGCAGCGCTGCCAAGCCAGCGGCCCGGCGCTACCAGCCGCTGTTACGACAACCGCCAGCCAGGCATCCAGCCCATCCGCCGGCGCTGGCCACCAGCGGGCCTGCTCACCCAGGCTGACCAGCACCGGCAGTGCTTGCGCTGATGCAGCCGGCGCCATAACGGGGGCATCCAGGGCCACCAAGGCATCACGCGCCCAGGCGCGCAGCCCGGCGCGGTAGCCCTTGTCGGGGAACTGCGCTGCCCATTGCTGGCGGTCTGCATCCAGGGCCGCACCCATAGCGCTGCTGCCCAGTGCGGCGGCGATATCCAGCGCCGGCTTGCGCGCCACCTGCTCCAGCCAGAGCCGGTAGCCGGCGCTCGGCGCTGCAGCATTGGGCGGGTTGATCAGCCACATCCCTTGCACCGGCTTGCCCAGCGCAGCCTGCTGCACCACAAGCGCCTGGGCCAGGCGTGCAGCATCGCCATGGGCGACGATGACCAGCCCCTGTTCGCCATCCAGATGCAAATGCTGGATCAGGTCTTGCAGCATCGCCAGCTGCTGCGCATCGCCCAGGCGCTGGTCCTTTTTGGGTTTGTCGCTGCGCCCCAGGCCCAGCCAATCCGGGGCCAGCACGCGGTCCCCCCGCGCGGCCAGGCCGGCTGCCAGCTCGCGAAACAGCCCTTGCTGCGCCGGCAGGCCGGGCAGCAGCAGCCATTGCCGGGCAGCGGCCGATGGCGCGGGGTTCTGGCCCGCGCTGTCTTTGGCATGCAGGCGCAGTCCGTCCAAGGCCGGCCAATCGCTGTAAAAGCAGCTGGGGCAGGCGCAATCCAATGCGGGGGCAAACAGCGCATCGGGCGTACGCAGTGCGTCGTCGCGCAGCGGGTGGCTGGCCAGCGCCTGCTGTTTCTGCTGCACGCGGCGCTTGCCAAAAAATTCGGTGAGCAGGGCTGCAGCCTCGTCTGCCAGCACACCCATGGTCACGGCGGT
>NZ_KE148567.1:23016-24473 GCF_000410635.1 Comamonas sp. B-9 | reverse complement strand
CTCGGCAGCGCCCCAGACCACACGGTCCAGGCGCGCATGCAAGATGGCGCCAGCGCACATCGCGCAGGGCTCCAAGCTGACATACAAGATACAGCCATCGAGCCGGTAATTGCCCAGGCGCTTGGCCGCATCGCGCAGCGCCTCGATCTCGGCATGGGCGCTGGGGTCGTGTGCGCCAATCGGGTGGTTAAAGCCCCGGCCGACGATCTGGCCATCACGCACCACCACGGCACCCACGGGCACTTCGCCAGCCTCGGCCGCAGCGCGCGCCTGTTCCAGCGCGGCGCGCATCCAGTGCGCGTCATCGGGCTGGGGGGGCAGCTGGCCGCCGGTGCTGGCGGGGACGAGGCTGTCAGCCATTGCTGTCACTCTTCGGCTTGCTTCAGGCGCTGCGCATCCTGCTGCACCGCCTGGTTCAGCTGGTCCTGCACCTGCTGCTGGATCTGCCGGCTTTGTGCATTCACATCCTTGCTGGTGTCGATCTGCGGCACGCGCACGCCTTCGACGGCGGCAGGGGTGGGTGCCTTGGTCACCCCCATGTTCTGCTTCATCAGCAACGCCACAATCGCCATCACCACCAACAACCCTGCCAAACCCAATACAGCCCGCATAGCATCCTCCCTCCATTCCGTATGCGGTCTGATTATCGCGCGGCGTCGTGGCAAGCGGCAGGCAAGCCCTGGTTGGCCTGCCACAGCTGCACCGCCAGCGCCCGGATCTCATCGGCCAGGTGCAGGCGCTGCAGCCAGTGGTGCGGTATGCCCTGCTCGCCCCAAAAGGCGCCCGCAATCTGGCCGGTGATGGCCGCCGTGGTGTCGGCGTCGTCGCCCAGATTCGCGGCCTCCAGCACCGCGTCCGCAAAGCAGTCATGCCGGGCAAAGCACCACAGCGCTGCTTCGAGGCTGCGCACCACATAACCCGAGCCCTGGATGTCGTCCCGGCTTTTGGCCTGGTACTGGCCTTGCGCAATCTGCTGCAGCTGGGGGCTGGCCAGCGGCAGATCGGACAGCGCCAGCACCTCATTTTTGGGCCGCCCCTGCAGCGCGCGGGCGATGGCGACCGCCAGCAGGCGGCAGGCATCCAGGCACTCCGCCGCGCCATGCGTGGTTTGCGAGCTGAGTGCTGCCTTGTCTTGCAGATGCTGCTCATCGCCGCAAAAGCGCAGCGCCACAGGTGCCAGCCGCATGATCGAGCCATTGCCCGCGCTGTGCGGGTCCGTGCTGCCAGCCAGCGGATTGCCGGTTAACAAGAACCTTTGCAAAGCTTCCCGCGTGGCCAAGCCAATGTCAAAGCAATGGCCGGTAGCGCTCCAGTAACCCCACTGGTACCAGTTGGCATAGCGCGCCATCTGGTCGGCCGGGTCGCAATCGCCCTTGGTGAACAGGCTCTCGGCCAGGCACAGCGCCATCGAGGTGTCGTCGGTCCATTGCCCGGCGCGCAGCGAGAACGGGCCTCCG
>NZ_KE148567.1:7792-23006 GCF_000410635.1 Comamonas sp. B-9 | reverse complement strand
CCATTGCCCGGCGCGCAGCGAGACGGGCCCCCCCCCCACCATGTCGGTCAGCGGCACAAAGCTGCCGCGCGGCTGGAACTCGACCGTGGTGCCCACTGCATCGCCGCAGGCCAGGCCCAGCAATGCGCCTTGAAAACGGTCCTGAGTTGGCGTCATCACTGGCCTCCGGCGCGCAGCTGCGAGCGCGCCACCATCAGCGCAAAGCCCAGCAGGTTGAGACCGCGCCAGTGCTCGGGCTGCTGGGCCAGCGCATCCTGCGCCGCCAGGCCAATGCCCCAGATGGCATCCACCGGGCTGGCCTCGACCAGCACGCGTTCCCCGGTCGTCAGCAGGTAGTCCTGCAAACCAGCGTTTTGGCCAAACTTGGCCGCATTGCCGCGCACGACGATGTCAAAGCAGGCAGCGTTCCAGCGCTCGCTGTCAAAACCCCGCACCGTGCGGCCCAGCGCCTTGGCCTGCGCCGGGCTCATGCATTGCAAAATATTGGCCCGCGCTTCGTCATCGCCAAACAGTCGCGCCTTCTCGGCCATCATGAAATGCTCGGCGCTACGGTAGTGCTCCCCCTCCACCGTGAACCCGGCCTCAAACCACTGGCTCAGGCAGCCCTTGCCGACACGGTCATCTGCCTCGGGCTGGTGGCCCCAGAAAAACAGGTAGTGGGGCTGATGGCCTGCCTGGATCTGCGCGAGCAGTTCGGGGACGGAGCGGATGCTGTCGTTGGTATGCGTCATGTCCATTCTCTTATCTCAGTTCTCTTGTTTCTCAACCAGCCACCAGTGCGCAAACGCGGCCAGGCTGGCATGGGTGGAATGCAGTTGTTGCAGTGCCGGCCCGCAGTTGGGGCTGCCCTCGGGTTCGCGCAGCACCAAGGCGCCATGGATGCCTTCTGGCAGGCCCGCAAAGTTCGGTAAATAGTCATCCACAAAGGCCAGCGGCTGCAGCTGAGCCAGCGCTGTGGCCTTGGGGCTGCCGGCGCTGGCATCGTTGCCAGTAGCGATCACCCGCTCAATCGGAAAGCCATGGGCACGCAGGTTGGCCAGCCTTGCCTGGGCAAATTGGGGAGGCAGTGCAGTCAGGCATACCAGCTCAAAGCCGGCGCCCTCCAGTTGCTGGCAAGCCTCCAGCGCACTGGGTACAGCAGGCAGGGCGGACCAGAACTGCGCATCCAAGCCTGCGCGAAATTGGTGCAGCGCCTCGCCGTTCAGTCGCTCCACATCCCAGCGGTCTGCCGCCCAGTAGGCATGGGAGTTGCGCAAGGCAGGGTAGCGGCCAAAAGCACGCTGCCAGGCACCGGCATAGGCCAGGTTGTAGTCGAGCAGCACGCCATCGGCATCCAGCGCCAATACGCGATGGCCGCTCATGCGTCCAGCCTCTGCAGGTAGGCCACGGGCACGGCGTCGGTCAACCAGACGCCATTGTCCGAGCAATAGAACACATGGCCATTGGCGACCATGCCCGCCGCATCCACACGCAACAAGGCCAGCTTGCCGTGGCGCCGCCCTACCGCGCCAGCCGTCTCGATACTGGCCGACAGGTGTACATGGTGGCGCTTTTGGCGTTGCAAGCCTTGCGCCAGGATCGCGTCAAGAAAGCGGGTTGCCGTGCCGTGGTAGAGCGCATCCGGTGGGGTGCTGGGGGCCAGTTGCAGCTCGACGGTGACCGAATGCCCCTGGTTGGCTCGGATGCGCTTGCCATCCTCGCTGAACGCAAAGCGCTGCTTGGCGCAGCTTGCCACCACCGCCTGCAATTGCGCCAGGCTCATCGCTTTGCCACTGCGGGCCAGGCAGGCGAGCAGTTCGCCCGTGTGCGCCCAGCCTGCGGCATCGAGCTGAAGGCCAATGGTCTGCGGGCTGTGCCGCAGCACCAGGCTGAGCAGCTTGCTACGGCGAGTCATGGTGGCGGACTGCTCGCCGACCTGGGTGTCTTTGGTTGGTTGTTCAAAAGTCATCATCTGTCTTTCTTGTTGTTATGTATCGGTGAGAGCGTTGGCCTCCTGTCTGGACTACTCCCTCATGCCATAAGTTGCATTGAACAACTTACTAGAGTTGTACAATACAACTAGCTTTTCCATCCGTCAAGGTTTTTTTATGGCCTCCACCGCTGCCAGCCACCAACCCGTTGATTTTGTACGACCCTACACCACCGTGGATGTGGTGATTTTCAGCGTGCTGGACGGGGCCTTGAAAGTCTTGCTGGTGCAGCGCCCTGCGTCGAACTCCGAGCCCTTCCCCGGGCGGTGGGCGCTGCCCGGAGGCTTTGTCGATGTGGCGCAAGACAGCGATCTGCAGGCCTGCGCCAACCGCAAGCTGCGCGAGAAGACCAATGTCGCCAGCCCCTACCTGGAGCAGCTGGGCAGCTGGGGCGGCCGCAGCCGGGATCCGCGTGGCTGGTCGGCCACCCATGTCTACTTTGCGTTGATAGCTGCGCAGCCCTTGACCCTGGCCAAGGGCGCCAATGCGGCCGATGTGGCCTGGTTCGAGGTCGATGCCATCTGCGATGGCCCCCCTCTCGCCTTTGACCACAGCGAGATCCTGCGCGCTGCGGTCGATCGGCTGCGCGGCAAGGTCGAGTACACCTCGCTGCCCGCCTTTTTGCTGCCCGAGCCCTTTACCCTGCCCCAGCTCCAACAGGTGTACGAGACAGTGCTGGGACGGCCGGTAGACAAGAGCGGCTTTCGCACCCGCATGCTTGCGGCGCAATTTTTGCACGAGGCCGGGCATGTCGAGGGGCCCTCCAACCGCCCGGCCATGGGCTACCGCCTGGCCGACCGCAGCGCGCCGGTGGTGTTTCCACGCACCTTCAGCCCGCGCGGCTGAACGGTGCTGGACAAGGGGATAAACCGGGTCGGTATGGTGCTTGGGCTGGCACTGCAGTCAGCTTATCTCCGAGCGCAGCGGCCCTCCTGCAGCGACCTGAGATAATCCTGGCCCTATGTCCCTCCTGCCCCACCAGCTCGAACTGCTCTCCCCGGCCCGCGATGCCGATATCGGGATTGAAGCGATCAACCATGGCGCCGATGCCGTCTATATCGGAGGGCCGGCCTTTGGCGCGCGCGCCACGGCGGGCAATGACATCCGGGATCTGGAGCGCCTGATCAAACATGCGCACCGCTTTGGCAGCCGCATCTTCATCACGCTCAACACCATCTTGCGCGACGATGAGTTGGAAGGCGCGCGCCAAATGGCCTGGCAGGTCTACGAAGCCGGGGCTGACGCGCTGATCATCCAGGACATGGGCCTGCTGGAGCTGGACCTGCCGCCGATCCAGTTGCATGCCTCGACCCAAAGCGATATCCGCACGCCTGAGAAAGCCCGCTTTCTGCAGGATGCCGGCCTGTCGCAGATCGTGGTGGCGCGCGAGCTGGATCTGAAACAGATTGCCGCCGTGCGTGCCGCAACCGACCCGGCCCGCACGACGATTGAGTTCTTTGTGCATGGCGCCCTGTGCGTGGCCTATTCGGGCCAGTGTTACATCACCCACGCCCACACCGGCCGCAGCGCCAACCGGGGCGATTGCAACCAGGCCTGCCGCCTGCCCTATGAGGTGCTCGACGCCCAGGGCCGCATCATTGCGCATGAAAAGCATGTGCTCTCGATGAAGGACAACAACCAGAGCGACAACCTGCGCGCGCTGATCGATGCAGGGGTGCGCAGCTTCAAGATCGAGGGGCGCTACAAGGACATGGGCTATGTGAAGAACATCACGGCCCACTACCGCAAGCTGCTCGACGAGATCATTGAGGAGCGCGAGTTCTCCGAGGCGCCGCTGGCGCGCTCGTCTTCTGGCCGCACCAGATTCAGCTTCACGCCCGATCCGGACCAGAACTTCAACCGCGAGTTCACCGATTACTTCGTCAATGGCCGCAAGGACGATATCGGCGCCTTTGACACCCCCAAGACCCCGGGCCGCGCGATCGGCTGGGTCACCAAGGTGGGCGAGAACTTTGTCGAGCTCGAAGCCTCCAGCCGCGACACCGTGCTGCACAACGGCGATGGCCTGTGCTACTACGACCTGCAAAAAGAGCTGGTCGGCATGCAGATCAACCGTGCCGAATCGGTGGATGCGAAGAAATCGCTGTGGCGTGTGTTCCCCAAGGACCCGATCGCCGGCTTCAAGAACCTGCGCAAGGGCCTGGAAGTGAACCGCAACCGCGACATGGCCTGGGTGCGCACCCTGGATAAAAAGTCCAGCGAGCGCCGCATTGGCCTTTGGGCCCAGCTCGGCCAGACCCCGGATGGCTTTGCGCTGACCCTGACCGATGATGACGGCTTTGTCGGCAGCGCCAGCCTGGTGCAGCCGCACCAAGCCGCCACCGACAGCGAGCGGGCCGAAGCGAGCCTGCGCGACCAGCTGGGCCGCTTTGGCACCACGATTTTTTCGGTGCATGACATCAGCCTGCAGCTGGACCAGCCCTGGTTCATCCCCGCCTCCGCACTGAACCAGCTGCGCCGCGACGCTGTGGCTGCGCTCGAAGCCGCCCGCGAGGCCGGCTTTGTGCGCCTGCCGCGCGCGCTGCCAGTGGAGCCGCCTGCGCCCTTCCCGGAAGACACGCTGACTTACCTGTCCAATGTGTTCAACCAGAAAGCGCATGACTTCTATGTCAAGCATGGCGTCAAGGTGATCGACGCGGCCTACGAGAGCAAGGAAGAGGAAGGCGAAGTCTCGCTGATGATCACCAAGCACTGCGTGCGCTTCTCGATGAGCCTGTGCCCCAAGCAGGCCAAGGGCGTCATCGGCGTCAAGGGCATCATCAAGGCCGAGCCGCTGCAGCTGATCAATGGCAAGGAAAAGCTGACCCTGCGCTTTGACTGCAAGCCCTGCGAGATGCATGTAGTCGGCAAGATGAAGCGCTCGGTCATCAACCAGCATGCCAAGGAGATGCAGGAGTTCCCGATGCAGTTCTACCGCACCCGGCCTGCGGTGGTGCGTACTTGAGCGGGCGATCCGCCCGCACCAAGAAAAAAGCTGCAGAAGCCAAGCTCTGCAGCTTTTTTTTCACCAAGGCCCAGGAGCTCAGGTCAATCCTTCGTCCCGGCTGTCCGCAATGGACAGTCCCTTGATAAAACCGGTCAGGTGCTGGCCTCGGCGCTTTCGCGCGACTCCAGTGCACGGTTGATACCCAGGGCCGCCAAGGTACAGACGGCACCCGACAGCAGATAGAGGCAGACAGCGATCAGGCCGAACTTGGCCGACAAGCCCAGTGCCACCAGCGGTGCAAAGGCCGCGCCCACCAGCCAGGCCATGTCGGTGGACAGCGCAGCACCGGTGTAGCGGAAGCGCGGCGAGAAGTTGGCGGTGACCGTGCCGGACGACTGGCCGTAGGACAGGCCCAGCAGCACAAAGCCGACGATGATGAAGATGTTGTTACCGGTCACGCCGCTGGACAGCAGCTTGGGCGTCGCCAGGCTGAACAGTGCAATCAGCACCGCCATCGCGCCCAGGGTGTTACGCCGGCCAAAACTGTCTGCCAGCTTGCCCGAGGCCACAATCGCCAGCGCCGCGCAGAAGGCCCCCAGAATCTGCACCCCCAGCACATGGGTGATGGGCTGGTCCGAATAGAGCGAAATCCAGGACAGCGGAAACACGGTGACCAGGTGGAACAGCGCAAAGCTGGCCAGCGCGGCAAAGGCGCCGATCGCCACATGGCTGCCCTCCTCGTCGATCAGGCGGGTGACGCTGACGGGTTCGAGCTCGCGCTCCTGCATCGCCTGGGTATAGGTCTGGCCCAGCACCAGCTGCAGCCGGGCAAACAGGGCCACCACGTTCACGGCAAAGGCGACATAGAACGGATAGCGCCAGCCAAAGCTGAGGAACTCGGCCTTGGACAGCGCGCTGTACAGGTAGGCGAACAGGCCGGCGGCCAGCACAAAGCCCAGTGGCGCGCCCAGCTGGCCGATCATCGCGTACCAGCCTCGGCGGTTGCTCGGCGCGTTCATCGCCAGCAGCGACGGCAGGCCATCCCATGAGCCGCCCAGTGCCAGGCCCTGCGCAAAGCGGAACAGCGCCAGCAGCCAGATGGCGGTGCGGCCCAGTACCTCATACCCGGGTAAAAAGGCGATACCGACCGTGGAGACACCCAGCAAAAACAGGGCCACTGTCATTTTGGCGGCACGTCCCCAGCGGCGCTGGATGGCCATCGAGATGGCAGTGCCGACCGGTCTGGCGACAAAAGCGATGGAAAAGACCGCAAATGACAGCAACGTGCCATTGAGCTGCGAAAAGTTGGGAAAAAAGACGCTTGGAAAGACCAAGACCGCCGCTATGCCAAATACGAAAAAATCAAAATACTCTGACGAACGGCCGATAATCACCCCGACCGCGATCTCGCCAGGTGTTACATCTTCTTCAGAATGGGCACGGGAATAGGGATCAGCACCGGGGGTGCCGCCGACAGGAGATGCTGTGTAACCGAGACTACTCATACAAAAGCTCCTTCCTCAAGCTGTTACCGGCCTGCTGAGACCGTACCTTTACCAGGAGCCTAGCTGGGTACTTTCTGAGAGGGCGTAGGACAAAATGTCCAATCGACAGGCCTGCCTCTAGCATTTACATTTGGGGGGATTTTGCAATCCATGTTTATACCTAAGCGCGCTTGCCGTGCCCTTTCGCATGCCTGATCTGAAAAAACTTCACGGGCCCTCACGGCTCGTTGCGGCGTTACTGGTTGCCGCCAGCCTTGCAGGCTGTAACACCGTCGTTCTCAACCCTGCGGGTGACGTGGCGGCGCAGTCCGGCAATTTGGTGATCATCGCCACCTTGCTGATGCTGATCATCATCGTTCCGGTGATCGTGCTGATCCTCTTGTTCGCGTTCAAGTACCGCGAAAGCAATGAGCCCGCCGACTACGATCCAGAATGGCACCACTCCACGGTGCTGGAGCTGGTGATCTGGTCCGTTCCGCTGCTGATCATCATCGCGCTGGGCGCGCTGACCTGGATCTACACCCACAAGCTCGACCCCTACCGTCCTCTGGACCGCATTGACGCCAACCGCCCTCTGGCTGCGGACGTCAAGCCGCTGGAAGTCGAAGTGGTGGCCATGGACTGGAAGTGGCTGTTCATCTACCCTGAGCAAGGCATTGCCACCATCAACGAGCTGGCCGCGCCCGTGGACCGTCCGATCCGCTTCAAGCTGACCTCGACCACGACGATGAACGCCTTCTACGTGCCTGACCTGGCCGGCATGATCTATGCCATGCCATCGATGCAGACACAGCTGAACGCCGTGATCAACAAGCCTGGCGTCTACAAGGGCATGAGCTCGCACTACAGCGGCTCGGGCTTTGCCGGCATGACCTTCAAATTCCACGGCCTGAGCAATGGCGACTTCGACGCCTGGGTGCAAAAGGCCAAGACCGAAGGCGCGACCCTGGACCGTGCGGAATACGTGAAGCTGGAAAAGCCCAGCGAGCGCGATCCTGTGCGCCTGTTCAGCACCGTTGACAGCACCCTGTACCACGCCGTGCTCAACCGCTGCGTTGAAGCGGGCAAGATGTGCATGGACGAGATCATGGCCAAGGATGCGATGGCCAACATGAAGGCCCGTGCAGCTGCAGGCAAGAGTGTTTCGCTGATCCCTGAGGACGACGTGTGCACGGTGGCCAACGCCCCTGCCGTGGTCGCCTCCCTGGGCGAGCCAGCGCCTGGCACCCCCGTGGCGCAGTAACCCCATCGAGAATTTTCAAAGAGACTCAATATGTCCGTAGCTACAAACGTAAGCCATGACCCGCTCCTCGGGCGGCTGACATGGAATGACATACCGATGGTGCATGAGCCCATCGTGTTGTGGACCTTCATCGCCGTGGTCCTGGGCGGCCTCGTGGTCGTCGCCGGTATCACCAAGTTCAAACTTTGGGGTCCGCTGTGGAAGAACTGGATCTGCTCCATCGACCACAAGAACATCGGGATCATGTACATGATCCTGGGCCTGGTCATGTTCCTGCGCGGCTTTGCCGACGCGATCATGATGCGTGGCCAGCAGGCGCTGGCCGCCGGTGAATCGATGGGCTACCTGCCCCCGCACCACTACGACCAGATCTTCACCGCCCACGGCGTGATCATGATCTTCTTCGTGGCCATGCCTTTTGTGACCGGCCTGATGAACTACCTGGTGCCGCTGCAAATCGGTGCGCGTGACGTGGCCTTCCCGTTCCTGAACAACTTCAGCTTCTGGATGACCACCTCCGGCGCCGTGCTGGTGATGGCCTCGCTGTTCGTCGGTGAGTTCTCCACCCTGGGCTGGCTGGCCCTGTCGGGTCTGGGCGAGTACCACCCGGGCGTGGGTCTGGATTACTACATCTGGGCGCTGCAGATTGCCGGCGTCGGGACGACCTTGTCCGGTATCAACCTGATCGTGACCATCATCAAGATGCGTGCGCCTGGCATGAACCTGATGAAGATGCCTATCTTCACCTGGACCTCGCTGTGCACCAACGCGCTGATCGTCGCCTCCTTCCCGATCCTGACCGCTGTGCTGGTGCTGATGACCCTGGACCGCTACGTCGGCACCAACTTCTTCACCAACGAGCTGGGCGGCAACCCCATGCTGTACGTGAACCTGATCTGGATCTGGGGCCACCCAGAGGTCTACATCCTGATCCTGCCTGCGTTCGGTGTGTTCTCTGAAATCGTTGCGACCTTCTCGCGCAAGCGCCTGTTCGGCTACACCTCGATGGTGTATGCGACCGTGTGTATCACCATCCTGTCCTGGCTGGTGTGGCTGCACCACTTCTTCACCATGGGATCCGGTGCCAGCGTGAACTCGTTCTTCGGCATCACGACGATGATCATCTCGATCCCGACCGGCGCCAAGATCTTCAACTGGCTGTTCACGATGTACCGTGGCCGCATCAAGTTCACCGTGCCTATGCTGTGGACCGTGGGCTTCATGCTGACCTTCACCATCGGTGGTATGACCGGTGTGCTGCTGGCCGTGCCGCCCGCTGACTTCGTGCTGCACAACTCGCTGTTCCTGATCGCCCACTTCCACAACGTGATTATTGGTGGTGTCGTGTTTGCCGTGTTCGCCGGTATCAACTACTGGTACCCCAAGGCCTTCGGCTACCGCCTCGATGAGTTCTGGGGCAAGGCATCGTTCTGGTTCTGGTTCTTCGGCTTCTGGGTTGCGTTCACGCCGCTGTACGTGCTGGGCCTGATGGGTGTGACCCGCCGCGTCAACCACTACGAAGACACCTCACTGCAGATCTATTTCATCATCGCTGCCTTCGGCGCCGTGCTGATCGCGCTGGGTATCGCCTGCTTCTTCATCCAACTGTTCGTCAGCTACCTCAAGCGCGACCAGCTGCGTGATGTGACCGGTGACTGCTGGAACGGCCGTACGCTGGAATGGGCTACCTCTTCGCCTCCACCCCAGTACAACTTCGCCTTCACGCCAGCCGTGCATGACAGCGATGCCTGGTGGGACATGAAGAAGCACAGCTACAAGCGCAAGCTCGACGGTTTCGTGGAAATCCACATGCCCAAGAACACCGGCGCCGGCTTCGTGATCTCGATGATCGCCCTGGTCTTTGGTTTCGCGATGATCTGGCACATGTGGTGGATCGCAGGCATCAGCTTTGCCGGCATCGTGTTGGTCTCGATCATCCACACCTTCAACTACAAGCGTGACTACTACATCCCTGCAAGCGAAGTAGCAGCCACCGAAGAAGAACGTACCCAACTGTTGGCCCGCCATGTCTAATCACAACACCCTCGCCGGCGCGACCGGTACCCGTGACTACTTCCTCAAGGAAGAACCGCACGTTGAAAATGGCACCGCTCTGGGCTTCTGGCTCTACCTGATGAGCGACTGCCTGATCTTTGCTGCCCTCTTCGCCACCTATGGCGCGCTGGGCCGCAACTATGCAGGCGGCGCAGGTGGCGCCGAGCTGTTCGACCTGAGCCTGGTGGCCATCAATACCGCCTTGCTGCTGCTGTCGTCCATCACCTTCGGCTTTGCCATGCTGGCCAAGCAAAAGGGCTCAGTCAAGGGCACCGTCGTCTGGCTGATCATCACCATGCTGTTTGGCGCCGGTTTCCTAGGTGTGGAACTCTATGAGTTCCACCACCTGATCCATGTGGGCGCTGGCCCGCAGAGCAGCGCTGCGATGTCGGCCTTCTTTGCACTGGTGGGCACCCACGGTCTGCACGTGACCTTTGGTCTGGTGTGGCTGGTGGTGCTGCTGCTGCAAATCGGCAAGCACGGCCTGACCCGCGAGAACAACCGCCGCCTGATGTGCCTGTCGATGTTCTGGCACTTCTTGGACGTGGTCTGGATCGGCGTCTTCTCCTTCGTATATTTGATGGGAGTGCTGTAAATGAGCGCACAACATAACCACGCAGCACACGGCCACGATGACCACGGTCATGACGATGGCCCACACAGCACCTTCTCGGGCTACATGATCGGCTTTTTCCTGTCGATCATCCTGACGGCCATCCCCTTCGCTGTGGTGATGGGTGATGTGTTCGAGAACCGCACCACCACCGTGGTCGTGATCGCCTTCTTCGCGGTCGTGCAGATCATCGTGCACATGGTCTACTTCCTGCACATGAACGGCAAGATCGAAGGCGGCTGGACCCTGATGTCCACCATCTTCACCATCGTGTTCGTGGCCGTGACCCTGGCCGGTACCTTGTGGGTCATGTACCACATGAACACCAACATGATGCCTGGCCACAACCACAACCCGGCCGCCGTGACCCAGCAGCAACCTGCTGCCAGCGAAGGCCACACCAACCACTAAGCTGTTTTGACCAACGAAACGCAACGGAATGCGCAGGGCCAGCCCCGGCATTCCGCACTTTTTCAGGCGATGCTCGCAACCGTGGGCATCGCCTTGTTCTTGGGCTTTTGCGCCTTGGGCACCTGGCAGGTCTACCGCCTGCAGTGGAAGCTCGACCTCATCGAGCGGGTCGAGCGCCGGGTGCACAGTGCGCCCCAGCCCGTACCTGCAAAAAGCAACTGGCCCCAGCTCGATGCCAAGGCCATGGAGTACCAGCCCAGCCAGCTGCAAGGCCAGTGGCTGACGGACAAGACCGTGCTGACCCAGGCCACCACGGCGCTGGGTTCGGGCTTTTGGGTGCTCACGCCGCTGCAGCGTGCCGATGGCAGCCAGGTGCTGGTCAACCGCGGCTTTGTGCCCGACGCCTTGCGCCGCGACTGGGCAGGCGGCCCGCAGCTGACAGCAGCGACGCCCACGGGCGAGGTCAGCGTGACCGGCCTGCTGCGCGCTACCGAGCCCAAGGGCGGCTTTCTGCGCGACAACGACCCGCAGGCCCAGCGCTGGTTCTCGCGCGATGTGCAGGCCATTGCACAGGCCCAGGGCCTGGCGCAAGTGGCACCGTTCTTCATCGACGAAGGCCTGCCCGATGGCAGCGCCGAGCTGGTGGGCGAGCAAAAGCGCAGCAGCGCCAGCGACCTGCAAGGCCAGCAGTGGCCACGCGCAGGGCTCACGCAGGTTCGCTTTGTCAACAGCCACCTGGTCTATGCGCTGACCTGGTATGGCCTGGCCCTGATGGTGGTGGGCGCCACCTGGCTGGTGCTGCGCCGACGCAAGGGCGCGCGTTAGCCACAGTGCAGTTACCGGCGCTTAGCGGCGCCGGTAACACTGGCAGGCGCAAGGCCTGCCGGCTGCGGCGCATTCCTGCGGCGCATTCCTGCGGCACAGTCCTGCGGCACAATTGCACGGTGCCACTGTCCATCCCCTCCCCTTTTCAGGTCACCCACACCACCGACCGCCAGAACATGCAGCTGCTCATCCAGCTGCGCTGGCTGGCGGTGGTGGGCCAGGTGGTCACCATCTCGCTGGTCCGCTGGGGCTTTGACATCTACCTGCCGCTGTACGAGATGTTTGCCGTGCTGGCCGGCCTGGTCATCACCAACCTGATCTGCGTCTGGTGGCTGCGCTGGCGCCAGCACGATATCTCGTCCAGCGACCTGTTTGTGGCGCTGCTGGCCGATGTCGGGGCGCTCAGCCTGCAGCTCTACCTCAGCGGCGGCGCCAACAACCCCTTCATCACCCTGTTCCTGCTCCAGGTCACCCTGGGGGCGGTGCTGCTCAAGCCCTTCTACGCCTGGGGCATTGTGGTGGTCACCGGCTGCTGCGCGGTGGCGCTGGCCTTTTTCTACCAGCCGCTGCAGATCATGAGCCACCGCAGTGGTGCCATGCATGCGCTCTACCTGCTGGGGCTGCTGATCAGCTTTGGGCTCAATGCCATCTTGCTGGTCTCCTTCATCAACCGCATCATGTCCAACCTGCAGCTGCGCGATGCGCGCCTGGCCGACCTGCGCCAGCGCGCGGCCGAGGAGGAGCACATCGTGCGCATGGGCCTGCTGGCCAGCGGCGCCGCCCATGAGCTGGGCACGCCGCTGTCGACCTTGGCGGTGATTCTGGGTGACTGGCAGCGCATGCCCTCGATCGCGCAAGACAGCGAGCTGATGGAGGACCTGCACGAGATGGAGCACCAGGTGCAGCGCTGCAAATCCATCGTCACCGGCGTGCTGCTGTCGGCCGGTGAGACGCGCGGCGACGCACCCCAGAGCACCACCCTGGTCACCTTCATGGACCGGGTCGCCGCGCAGTGGCAAAGCCACCGCCAGCCCGGCAACTTCGTCTACCGCAAGCAGGTCGCGCGCGATATTCCGATCATCTCGGATACCTCGTTGCAACAGATGATTTTCAATGTGCTGGACAATGCGCTGGAGGCCTCGCCGGGTTTTGTCCAGCTGGTGGTGGAATGCCCCGCGCAGGACGATGCCCAGCTGGTGCTGCAGGTGACCGACAGCGGCCCAGGTTTCAAGAGCGAGATCCTGGCCCATCTGGGCAAGCCCTACCAGTCCACCAAACAGCGCCCTGGCGGTGGCCTGGGCCTGTTTCTGGTGATGAATGTGGCCCGCTCGCTGGGCGGCCATGTCGAGGCCCGCAACCGCGAGCAGCACCTGGGCGGCGGTGCAGCTGTACGCATCAGCCTGCCGCTGGCCTCCATTGCCCTGGATGACGAACCACACCATGACGCCAACCCAAGAACGCCTCTTACTCCTGGTTGAAGACGATGCCGCCTTTGCCCGCACGCTGCGCCGCTCCTTCGAGCGCCGTGGCTACCGCGTGCTGCATGCCAGCAGCGCCGACGAAGTGGCGCAGCTCTTGCAGACCGAGCGCCCGCAGTATGCAGTGATGGACTTGAAGCTCGCCGGCCACGCCTCGGGCCTGTCCTGCGTGCAGCTGCTGCATGCGCAAAACCCCGAGGCGCTGATTGTGGTGCTGACCGGCTACGCGAGCATCGCCACCGCTGTCGAAGCCATCAAGCTGGGCGCCTGCCACTACCTGGCCAAGCCCTCCAACACCGACGACATCGAGGCGGCCTTCAGCCGGGTCGAAGGCAGCACCGAGGTGGACCTGACTGCCGCCACGACGTCGATCAAGACGCTGGAGTGGGAAAAGATCCACGAAACGCTGGCCGAGACCGGCTTCAACATCTCGGAGACCGCGCGCCGCCTGGGCATGCACCGCCGCACCCTGGCGCGCAAGCTCGACAAGCAGCACGTTCGCTAGGGGCCTGTTCACAGAGGCTCAGGCAGCGTCCATACAGGCCTGCACCAAGGCCTGCAGCACCGGTGACCGCTGCTTGCCCTGGCGCTGCAGCAGCGAGAACTGGCGCCGCATCGGCGGCAACAGGCTGTGCAGCACCGCCAGCTCGCCCCGCTCAATCCAGGGCTGGGCAATGACCCGCGACAGGCAGCTGATGCCCGCGCCCCGCGCCACGGCGGTGCAGATCGCCTCCGAACTGCCCAGCACCGCTGCAATCGGCCATTCGCGCAGCTGGGAGAGCACCGTAAACTCCACCGCCTCGCGCGTGCCCGAGCCCTCCTCACGCAGCAGCCAGCGGCAGGCGCCCAGCTGCTGGGCGCTGACAGGGCTATGGCCTGCTGCCGCCACCAGCGCATGGCCAGGCGCGGCAATCAGCACCAGCTCATCCTCGCGCCAGGGTTGCACCTCCAGCGCCGGCCAGTGGCTCACCCCTTCGATAAAGCCCAGGTCCACACTGGCCTGGCCCACCGCTTCGGCCACTTCGCGCGTGTTGCCAATCACCACCTCAAACTGCACCAGCGCATAGCGCTGCATGAAATCCGCCAGGATGGCGGGCAGCACATGGTTGGCAATCGTGGTGCTGGCCGCCAGCCGCAGCACCACGGGCGCCATCGGCTCGGTCTGCTGCGTGGCCTGCTCCAGCTGCAGGGCCAGCTCCAGCAAGCCCTGCGCTTGCGGCCAGAGGCTGCGCCCCAGGTCATTGAGCACCAGGCGCTTGCCGCTGCGCGCAAACAGCTGCGCGCCCAGGCCCACCTCCAGCTGCTGCAAGGCGGCGCTCACGGCTGATTGCGACAGGCCGATGGCCTGGGCCGCAGCGACGGTGCTGCCGCTGTGGGCGATGGCGCAGAAAACCTCCCACTGGCGCAGGCTGAGATGGAGCATGGGGATGGCGCCCAAGGCGCATGGGTTGATGAAAAAATATCTACCTATTTTATCGATAGATATTAACCAAACAATTAGTTATACAGATATAAGAATAATTTCTATAGTGACTCCATATCGCCCGGCAGGCCACCGCTTTTGGCCCTGGCAGGGCCTCTGGAACCACCCATGTCACTCGCCCCCCTCTCCCTCCCCCAACTGCGCAACAGCCACTGGCTCGACAGCGCCAAACGCCTCGTGCCGGGCTTGCTGCTGTGTGCGGCCATTGCCTGGTTGGCCAGCACGCTCGCAGCCCTGCCCTGGTTTGGCAGCCATGGGCTGAGCGCGCTCACGCTGGCCATCGTCATCGGCATGCTGGTGGGCAATACCGTCTATGGCTGGGTGCAGGCGCCGGCCGCTGCGGGGGTGGGCCTGTCCAAGCAGCAGCTGCTGCGCCTGGGCATCATCCTCTATGGCCTGCGCCTGACCTTCCAGGACATCGCCGCCGTGGGCGCCAGCGGCGTGCTGATCGATGCGCTGATGCTCAGCAGCACCTTTGTGCTGGCGCAATGGCTGGGCCAGCGCTGGCTGGGTCTGGATGCCCGCACCAGCATGCTGGTGGGCGCGGGCAGCGCCATCTGCGGCGCAGCGGCCGTGCTGGCCACCGCCCCGGTGGCCAAGGCGCGCGCCGATGATGTGGCAGTCGCCATCGCCACCGTGGTGGTCTTTGGCACCGTGGGCACCTTTTTGTACCCTGTGCTCTAC
>NZ_KE148567.1:0-7761 GCF_000410635.1 Comamonas sp. B-9 | reverse complement strand
CTCGCGCCCAGCCTGCAGATGAGCGAGGCCGGCTATGGCCTCTGGGTGGGCTCGACCGTGCATGAAGTGGCGCAGGTAGTCGCTGCGGGCGGCGCCATCAGCAGCAGCGCGGCCGATACCGCCGTGGTCGCCAAGATGGTGCGGGTGATGATGCTGGCCCCGTTTCTGATTGCGCTGTCGCTGTGGCTGGCCCAGCGGCCTGGCAATGAAGCACCGGCCCCGCAGCCCGCCACCAACGGCGCCGTGCAGGCCCGCCAGATCACCATTCCCTGGTTTGCCTTGGGCTTTGTCGCGGTCGCGGGCATCCATTCGCTGGGCGTCATCCCGGCGCAGGCACTCGCCATCGGCGTGCAGTGGGACAACGCGCTGCTGACGATGGCGATGGCCGGCCTGGGCCTCACTACCCATGTGCGCTCGGTACGGGCTGCGGGCATCAAACCCTTGCTGCTGGCCCTGGTGCTGTTTGTCTGGCTGGTGCTGGGCGGGCTGGCGGTCAATACCTGGATTTGAGCGCTCCGAGGCCTCTGCGGCCTCATAAGCTCATACCCAAAAAATCGTTGGCCCGGCGCGCAAAACTGCTACAACGGGCAGGCATCTTTCCGCCAACAACAAGGATTCCAACACCATGCGCATCGAGACATTGGCCGTTCACGCAGGCTATTCGCCCGACCCCACTACCAAGGCTGCGGCCGTGCCCATCTACCAGACGGTGGCCTACGCCTTTGACAGCGCACAGCACGGCGCCGACCTGTTTGACCTGAAGGTGCCGGGCAATATCTACACCCGCATCATGAACCCGACCACCGATGTGCTGGAAAAGCGCGTGGCAGCGCTCGAAGGCGGCATTGCCGCGCTGGCGCTGGCCTCGGGCATGGCAGCGATCACCGCCGCCATCCAGACCCTGGCCGAAGCGGGCGACAACATCGTCTCGGCCAGCACCTTGTATGGCGGCACCTACAACCTGTTTGCCCATACCTTTCCGCAGCAAGGCATCGAGGTGCGCTTTGCCGATCCGCGCGACCCGGCCAGCTTTGGTGCCTTGATCGACGACAAGACCAAGGCCGTGTTCATCGAGTCCATCGGCAACCCGCTGGGCAATGTGACCGATATCCGCGCGCTCGCCGATGTGGCCCATCGCCATGGCGTGCCGCTGATCGTGGACAACACCGTGCCCTCGCCCTATCTGCTGCGCCCCATCGAGCATGGCGCCGACATTGTCGTGCATTCGCTCACCAAGTACCTGGGCGGCCATGGCACCAGCGTGGGCGGTGCCATCGTCGATAGCGGCACGTTCCCCTGGGCCGAGCACAAGGCGCGCTTCAAGCGCTTGAACGAGCCCGATGTGAGCTACCACGGCGTGGTCTACACCGAAGCGCTGGGCCCTGCGGCCTATATCGGCCGCGCGCGCGTCGTGCCGCTGCGCAATATGGGCGCGGCCATTTCGCCGCAGAACGCCTTCCAGATCCTGCAAGGCATCGAGACCCTGGCGCTGCGCATGGACCGCATCTGCGAGAACACGCAAAAGATTGCCGAGACGCTGCAAAAGCACCCCAAGGTGGCCTGGGTGCGCTATGCCGGCCTGCCCGACCACCCGGACCATGCCACCTTGCAAAAGCAGTCGGGCGGTCGTGCCTCGGGCATTCTGTCCTTCAGCCTCAACGCCGCCGATGGCGAAGGGCGCGCTGCCGGTGCCCGCTTTCTGGATGCGCTGCAGCTGTTCACCCGCCTGGTCAATATTGGCGATGCCAAATCGCTGGCGACGCACCCGGCTTCGACCACGCACCGCCAATTGGACAGCGCAGAGCTGGAGAAAGCCGGCGTGAGCGAAGGCATGGTGCGCCTCTCGGTCGGCATCGAGCATGTCGATGACCTGCTGGCCGATCTGGAGCAGGCGCTGGCCCAGGTCTGAGGGGCCGTCGCGCATAAAAAAGAGCCGCTTTCATAAAAAAGAGCCGCTTGCAATAAGCGGCTCAATCACAGTGCTCTTTGGCTCCTGAACCACCAGGAGCGGGTTGTAGACCCCTTTTAGAAACGGTAGCCCACACCGACACCCAGCAACCAAGGATCCACCTTGAAGGTGCCCACCTTGGTGCCGGCCGAGCGCACGTCGGTCTTGATGTAGACCTTCTTCACGTCGACGTTGATCGACCAGTGCTTATCGAGCATGTAGTCAAAGCCGATCTGCAGCGCCGGGCCAAAGCTGTTCTTCTTGATCGATGGATCGAGCGCGGCCTCGACGGCGGGTGCAAAGTTCACGTTCGAGAAGCGCGTGTAGTTCACACCAGCGCCCAGGTAGGGCTTGAAGGCGCCCATATTGGTGAAGTGGTACTGCGCGAGCAGGCTGGGCGGCAGGTGCTTGAGCGTGCCGATCTTGGCGCCGTCCGAGCGCAGGTCGTGCTTTTGCGGATAGGTCAGCACCAGCTCGGCCGCGATATTGGGTGTGAAGAAGTAGGTCACATCCACTTCGGGAATCGTCTTGTCATTGATCGACAGACCCAGGCCGGTGGAGTCCTTGTTGGCGCTGTCCAGATGCACGGCGCGCACACGCACTTGCCAGGGGCTTTGCGCCTCTTGCGCCATCGCCGCGCCCGACGCCATTGCACATACAGCTGCCGCTGCCAACATCATTTTTTTCATCGTCATTGCCCTCGCTGCGATCTTGCTCGCATGGATTGAAAAGTAGCTGAACCCAGGCCGCATCTGCATGCCCCCACCCGCGCCAAGCGCCGTATCTGAAGGCGGCAGAGCTTTTTCTGCTGTCCATGCCTGCATCTTCTGCTTTAGCGGGCTGTACGGCCCTGACCCAGATCAACGAGACAAAACAAGCGATGAAAAAAGGCGGCCCGCTGTTGCGATGCCGCCTTCTGCTTCTTGCTGGCCGCGCCCGAGGGGCGCGGCCAGCAGCCATGCGCTGCTGCTTGCGATCAGTGCCCGCGCAGCTTGTGCCAGGCCTCCACCGCCAGCACCACCAGGCCACCAATGGCTGCACCAACAGCCACATGCACCAGCGTTGGGGCCAGCAGTGCCACCACGCCACCCATCGGGGCTACGGTACTCTCCAACCAGTGCTCGATCGGGCCAATGCCATGCACCAGCAGGCTGCCGCCCACCATGAACATCGCAGCCGTTCCGACAATCGACAGGCCACGCATCAGCCAGGGCGTAAACGCAATCAGGCCCCGGCCAAAAGCCTTGGCAGCGGCACTGGTCTTGCGCATCAGCCACATGCCCACATCGTCCATGCGCACAATACCGGCGACCAGGCCATAGACAAACACGGTGATCGCCAGCGCCACGGCCACCAGCACTGCAAACTGCTCCCACAGCGGCTTGCTGGCCACAGTACCCAGCGCGATGGCGATGATTTCTGCAGACAGAATGAAATCGGTACGCACCGCACCCGCCACCTTGGCTTTTTCATAGGCCACAGGGTCCATGTTTTTCTCGCTGGCAGCCTTCACGGATGATGGCGCCACGCCCATCTGCGCAGCCTGCTCGGACTCCTTGACGGCATCATGGGGCGCCTGTTTGCCGGGCTTGTGGAACAGGCTCAGCACCTTCTCCACCCCTTCAAAACACAGAAAAGCGCCGCCAAGCATCAACAGCGGCGTGATCAACCAAGGCGCAAAAGCACTGATCAAAAGCGCTGCCGGCACCAAGATGACTTTGTTTTTGAGCGATCCCTTGGCCACCGCCCAGACCACCGGCAACTCCCGGTTGGCCTTGACGCCGGTCACCTGCTCGGCGTTCAGCGCCAGGTCATCGCCCAGCACCCCCGCGGTCTTTTGCACCGCCACCTTGGTCTGCGTGGCCACATCGTCCAGGATGGCCGTGCTCTTGCCCGCCGCCGTCTTGGTCATCAGCGCCACATCGTCGAGCAAGGTCGCAATATCATCGAGCAACATCAACAAACCAGCACCAGCCATTACGCACTCCCAATCCAAATTCGGTGGCAAATCATAGCGATTTCGCGGTGCAATGCCGTGTCAGACCCTATAAAACGGTGATTTCTACGTTTTGTTGGAGCTTGTTCACAAAACTTTATGCAGGCCTTGTCAACAACTTCAGCGCGCGGCCCGTTGTACACCCATCTACACCAGAAAGGTGAAAGGACTGAAATGACTGAAGTGTTTGCTATTTGGCCTGAAGACGAACGTGACCGTAAGCGTGCTCCTGCCCGCTTCTGATACCAGCGCAGCCTGCAAGCGGTTGAGCCAGAACTAAAAACCCGGCACCCGCAGCGATTGCAAGCCCACTGATCTCTCTCACTTTAGCCCCGCTCTGCGGGGCTTTGTTTTGCCTGTAGCAACGCTCCTACAGCGCAAAACGCAGCCAAGCCCTCTGCCATGCCAGCAGACGGCTTTGGTTTTTATACGGCCACCATGTGCTCGTACAGAATCAGCGAGCCAATGGCAATCAGCACCACACCGCCCACCGCCTCCGCCCAGCGGCCGGTGATGCTGCCCAGCAAGCGCCCCACCATCACGCCCAAGGTCACCATCGCAAAGGTGGCAAAACCAATGCTGAGCGCAACGACGGTGATGTTCACATCCAGAAATGCCAGGCCCACGCCTACCGCCATCGCGTCGATGCTGGTGGCAAAGCCGGTGGCCACCAGCAGCCAGAAGCCATGGCGCGCGGGCCGGCTCATCTCGGGCTCATCGGCGCTTTGAAAGGCACCCAGCACCATGCGGCCGCCCAGCACCAAGAGCAGCACAAAAGCAATCCAGTGGTCCCAGGCCTTCACATAATCGGCCGCGGCATAGCCCAGCGCCCAGCCCACCAGCGGCGTGATGGCTTCAATGACACCAAAGATCAGGCCGGTGCGCAGCGCCTCCGACCAACGGGGTTTGACAAGGGCAGAGCCTTTGCCAATTGCGGCGGCAAAGGCATCGGTAGACATGGCAAGCGCCAACAGGGAAATGGAAGCAGCGTTCATCGAAGGTTCTTCTAGGACAGTCGGGCATGAGCACAACGGCATGCCACCACTGCCCGACCGAGGTCGTGCTGGCATGCCGATGGTCTCGCCAACCGAAGAACGGATGTCTGCGCCACAGCATGCGAAATGCCGAGTATGTTGACGCAGACGCTTCCAGCGCGGAAGCAGGCTACTCCCCAAGGGAGCCCGCAGTCTAAACGCTGCGCAGCGCTTCGGAGCACATGGCCCCAAACGCGCCAAGTTCTTTAGGAATGGATCGCATCTCTGTCTCTGCACGCGAGAAATCAAAACCAATCCTAGCTAACCCCCCGCGCGCAAAACAAATGCTGTGATTGCGCCATGTAGCATTTCGAGGCCGCTTAATTAACTCTATCTAGGACATAAATTACGCTTGCGCGTGCATTTGGCTTTCATCTTGAATCCGGAAGCCAGGCTCGAATGTTTCATGTTTGAATCATCCCCTGCGGGAAGGTGGGCTGGGTATCTTGCAGAGTTCCCCTACCCATTTATGGCCCACAGAGTCGAAAAGAAAAACATAAAAATAGACAAAAACCATTTACCGCAGCTTTCATTCTATTGACATCATTAGACACGCGTGGCCAGCCGTCTATTACCCTGGTCATTATGAATTTGAGAAATTTAGATTTTATTACTATATTAAAATCATTTTCATGATCCAACTTCAATAAAACATTTTTTGAAAAATCTCTACTGGCATATATTAAATCACTCAATTCATTGCAGCTTTAGAGGCTTCTGACATATCAATAAGTCATCCGCATTAACAAATCGCACCAAATGGTTATTCAATACATCACCTTAAAAGCTCGCGTAGCACTTTACAAGGCATAGGTAGCAGATAACTGTTTTATCTATGCGATTATCCAGAATGCCGTCAGATGGAGAGGCGAGGTAAAGAAATTTACAATCAATATTTAGCATTTATTTTCTTTTTAAATAAAATCCATATAGGGCCGATAAAAAAACCACTGGAGTAATGGCATTTAAAATATTATTCAACCGATTACCTTCTTTTGAAAAAAAATCGTATACATCAATCATAATCAAAATCAAAACAATATGAAATATAGCAATGCGATGGCTATTTTCATCTGAAACATAATTATTCGAGGACATCAGTAGCGCCACAATAAATCCTATCCCCAGCATCATGTTTAAATCAATGCCTCCGAAAAAATAAAAATACAGACATAAGATAAAAAATAACACAAGATGCATATATCTTGATTCTTTTATTGAAACATTTAGCTTCTCTAGTTCATTCATTTTTTTCCTTTTCAATAATTTGATTTTTTACAAGTCTTATCGGATTCATTTTCAATCGTCGCTGTTATGCTATCAAGTTTACTTTATAGTAATTTTTTCTTAAAAAATAGCTGCATCTTCAACAAACCCTCCAGGCATATACTCATCAACTAAAAATACAGCTACCAGCAATAAGAATATGTTATAAATCATATTATTTACAGCTCCTGATTGCATAAGATATGCGACATTATCCACTGAGCACAACACAAAGCCCATACTAATATTTTTATCAATAGATATCTCCCCACATCCTCATCATGAGCGAGAAGCTTCATACTGCTACTAAATTCTCTAAAAAGCCATGCTTTACCAGCATACGGCCCAAGCAACTGGCGATATCTCCCAATCTAGCCAGCGGTGATATCACTTATATTGTTTATAAATAATAAAATTTATAAACAATGCAACAAAAGGCGACCCAAAATAAATGCACGAGATCATAACTTCAAGATTCTGAGAATACGGTATAAGCAGAAGAGTCCAGGGCAAGAAAAATAATACAGCTATATTTACAATATACAAATAATTTTTGCTCTTCATCCCGAGCAGCAATGCTTGTAGTATTGGTGCGAACCAAAGCAAAGTGACAAAAAACGCAACTTCTATAGCATCTTTACTCACAAATGCATACGCATTTCTTGAGTAGGTTAAAAATACAATCAGTATTGATATATTCAATTGCAAGGACATGAGAGATTGAATTTAGATAGATCATTATCCTTATACGCTTTTAATGCTGCTGTGGTTTCTGTGTAGAGTGGATGATTTTTATTTGGTGGCGCAACAATCTCCGACATAGCGTGCAATATTTGGCGAGGAAGTCCATAGTTTTCTGACCAAGCCTTCTGCCCTTTATGCACGGGCGAAGTGGCATCTTGTATTACATGAAGAGCGACTCCAAACATAAAAATAGATTCCTGTTTTTTCCCCTCAGCTTTAAATTCAAAAGATTTCTTCATTACATCTTGAATGAGATTATTTGAGCTGCTGCACGATTGATTTTTATTTTGCGCGGCATCTTTATCCCTCATTGCATGCATAAACGAACTGGCTGAAGTCTGATTCGGGGGTGAATCTGCCCAAACTTGCCCTTGATTAATCATAGATAACTCTGCTCTCGAATAATCGTAGCCAAATGGCATCATGTAGCCTTGATAGTTTGTTACATTCTGATGCACATAGAATCCAAGCTGTGATGCCCATAGACCCAGCGGATCAATCATCGTCACTGGCCGCGAGGCATATAAAAATTTGTTCCACCCGCCACTCAAGCCAATGGGGTCCTGATTTACGTAGGCTCCTTGTTGCCCCTCATAATACCGATGCCGGTTGTAATAAAGCCCCGTATCCTCATCCGAATGCTGCCCCGGCAGCCGAATCGGTTGGTACAGCCCGCTGGGGTTATGCTTCACCCGCACATTGCCCCAGGCATCCAATTGCACTGCCCAATCCACCCGGGTGTCTTCTCGGATCAAGGCATGGGGCGTTCCCAG
>NZ_KE148566.1:15808-16710 GCF_000410635.1 Comamonas sp. B-9 | reverse complement strand
AGCTTGCGCCGCGCCAGCCGCCGCGCCTGCCCGCGCAGGCCGAGGAGCAGATTGCGGCCTTGGAAATCAGCCAGCGCAGTATGCTGGAGCTGCAGCGCGACATTGCTGCGCAGCGCCAGGCCGCCCGCAACGCCACCGAGCAAGGCCAGGGAGAGGGCGAAGGCGCGCGCCTGCGCCAGGAGGTGCAGCGCCACCTGAACCAGCTCGCCGCCCAGGCCCAGCAGCGCCAGGTGCTGCGTGCGCTCTACTCACCGGCCCAGCTGCAGGAGCAGATGACCTGGTTCTGGATGAACCACTTCAATGTCAGCACGCGCAAGGCCGAAACCCGGCTGTGGATTGGTGATTACGAGGAGCGGGCGATCCGCCCCAACGCCCTGGGCAACTTCCGCACGCTGCTCGAAGCGAGCATGCGCCACCCGGCGATGCTGCTCTACCTGGACAACGCCAGCAACGCCCAGGGCCACATCAACGAAAACTACGCCCGCGAGCTTTTGGAGCTGCACACCATGGGCGTGGGCAGCGGCTACACCCAGGCCGATGTGCAGGCCATGGCCCATGTGCTGACGGGCGTGGGTTTCAGCACCCGCGATGCCGATGCGCCGCCGCCCCGGATGGCCCCTGCGCTGCAGGCCGATTACCTGCGCGATGGCTTTTTCGAGTTCAACCCCAAGCGGCACGACTATGCGCCCCAGGTCTTGCTGGGCCAGCCGCTGCGGGCCAAGGGCATGGCGGCGGTGGACGAGGCGCTGGACCGCATCGTGGCCTCGCCCGCGACGGCGCAGTTCATGGCGCGCAAGCTGGCGGTGTTCTTCATCAGCGACAACCCGCCGCCCGCCCTGGTGCAGCGCACGGCGGCTGCCTTCTCGCGCAGCCACGGCGATATTGCGGCCACCTTGCGCAGC
>NZ_KE148566.1:7999-15645 GCF_000410635.1 Comamonas sp. B-9 | reverse complement strand
CAACCGCCTGGGCCAGCCCATCTACGGCCATGAAACGCCCGATGGCTACCCTGCCTCGCAATCGGACTGGGCCAGTTCCGGACAGATGGCCGCGCGCTTTGATGTGGCGCGCCAGATTGCGACGCGCAGTGCCGTGCTGTTCCGCGCCGAGCCGCAGGCCGCGCTGGAGCAGCCGCCATACCCTGATCTCGCGCAGCGCGCCACCGCGCAGGCCCGCGTGGCCCAGTGGAGTGCGGCATCGCGCGACGCGCTGGCCAAGGCGCGCAATGTGCCCGACTGGAACACCTACTTTCTCTCCGCCCCCGAAATGATGGTTCGCTGACGAGGTACGCCATGCAAAGACGCCACTTTCTCTCCGCCGCCGCCAGCCTGCCGCTGGCCTTCAGCCTGGCACGGGCCCGCGCAGCCGCGCCCCGCAGCGATACACCGCGCTTTTTGCTGGTGTTCCTGCGCGGCGCCTACGACAGCAACAGCCTGCTGGTGCCCACGCACAGCGATTTCTACTATGCCGCGCGTCCCACGATCGCCATCGCCCGCCCGGGCGAGGCCAATGGCGCGCTGCCGCTGGATGCGCGCTGGGGCCTGCACCCGGCGATGGAAGGCAGCGTGCTGCCGCTGTGGCACAGCAAGCAGGCCTGCTTTGTGCCCTTTGCCGGCACCGACGACCTCTCGCGCAGCCATTTTGAAACCCAGGACTCGATCGAGCTGGGCCAGCCGCTCGATGCGCACCAGAGTTTGCGCAGCGGCTTTATGAACCGCCTGGCCCAAACCTTGCAGGGCCGCAGCGAGCTGGCGCCGATGGCCTTCACCGCGCAGCTGCCGCTGTGCATGCGCGGGCCGGCCCGCATTGCCAATACCGCGCTGGCCAATGTCGGCAAGGGCGGCGTGGATGCCAACCGCAGCCGCGCCATTGCCGCCATGTATGCCGGCACCGCGCTGGCGCCGGCCGTCAACGAAGGCTTTGAGGTGAGCGCGGCCGTGCTGCGCGGCATGCAGGAGGAGATGGACAAGGCCGGGCGCGATGCCATCAGCGCCAAGGGCTTCAGCCTGGTGGCCCAGCGCATGGCCACCTTGATGCGCGACCAGTTCGACCTCGGCTTTGTCGATGTGGGCGGCTGGGACACCCATGTAAACCAGGGCAATGCCAGCGGCAACCTGGCCAACCGGCTCGACGACCTGGGCCGGGGCCTGGCCGCCTTTGCGCAGGAAATGGGGCCTGAGGCCTGGCGCCACACCGTGGTCGCGGTGGTCAGCGAGTTTGGCCGCACCTTCCGTGAAAACGGCAACAAGGGCACCGACCACGGCCATGGCACCGCGTACTGGATGCTGGGTGGCGGCCTGTCGGCGCAGGCCGGCGGGCGCATTGTCGGCGAGCAGATCGAGGTGAGCGAGGCGAATCTGTTCCAGAACCGCGACTACCCCGTGCTCAACGAGTACCGCAGCGTGCTGGGCGGTCTGTTTGCGCGCATGTACGGCCTGTCGCCGGCGCAGCTGCAGCAGGTGTTTCCGCAGGCCTCGGTCAAGGACCTGCGGCTGGTCTGATCCCGCTGGATCGTTTTAAAACTCACGCCCGCTGGCCATGGCCTTGCGGTGCCGGTCGACAAACTCCTGGTAGGTGTCAATGCCGCGCAGCTGCAAGATGGTGTTGCGCACGGCCGCTTCGACCAGCACCGCGATATTGCGGCCGGCCACCACCTGGATCACCACCTTCATCACCGGAATGCCCAGCACGTCCTGGGTCAGCGGTGCAGCGGGCAGGCGGTCGTAGTCGCGCTCCATGGTTTCCTTGCGCACCAGGTGCACGATCAGCTTGAGCCGCATCTTGCGGCGCACGGCCGTCTCACCAAAGATGGCGCGGATATCGAGCAGGCCGATGCCGCGCACTTCGAGCAGGTTCTGCAGCAGGTCGGGGCATTTGCCCTCGATCGTGGTCTGGTTGATGCGGTAGAGGTCCACGGCATCATCGGCCACCAGGCCGTTGCCCCGGGTGATCAGCTCCAGGCCCAGCTCGCTCTTGCCCAGGCCGGATTCACCGGTGATCAGCACGCCCATGCCCAGGATGTCCATGAACACGCCATGCATGGTAGTGCGGTCGGCGAAATGCTTGGACAGGAAGGCGCGCAGCACATCGATGACAAAGGCGGCCGACTCCTTGGTGGAGAACATCGGGATGTGCGCGCGCTCGCACATGGACAGCAGCTCATCGGGCGCGCCCTGGCCGTCGGCCAGCACCAGCACCGGTGGCTCCAGGGTCACGATGCGGGCAATGCGGCGGCGGCAGTCTTCGGTGGTGGAGTTGGTGAGGTAGGCGATCTCGCGCTCGCCCAGCACCTGCGCCCGGTAGGGGTGGATGTAGTTGAGGTAGCCCACCAGGTCGGCGCTGGAGCGGGCGCTGCGCACCGCCACTTCGTCAAAGCGGCGCTCGGAGGCCCCCAGGCCCGCCAGCCATTCCCAGCGCAGCGAGGCACGGAACTCCTCGAACAACACATCTGCGCTTACGACATTGGGTTTCACGGTGCAGTCCTTTCAAAGCCAGAGCGCGCAGCAACGCCACCCGCCAGTGTCAAAGACTAGCAGGAAAAACGGGGTTCAAGGCAGATACGGGTGCTCGCTTGGGGCCTGCTGGCGCAGGCGCGCGGCGTTCAGGCGTGGGCGGTCGAGGTGTTGTTGGCCGACGATTGCCAGGTGTCGATCATCTGGTGCAGCTGCTCGGCATTGGTGCTGGCCTTCATCTGCTCGCGCAGGCTGGCATTGGACAGCAGCTCGGCAATCTCGCCGAGGATCTCCAGGTGCTGCTGGGTAGCGGCTTCGGGCACCAGCAAAAAGATCAGCAGGTTGACCGGTTGTTCATCGGGCGCGTCAAAGCCAATGGCGCGCTCGAGCTGGAAGACCGCCGCCATCGGGGACTTGAGGCCCTTGATGCGCCCATGCGGAATGGCCACGCCATGCCCCAGACCGGTCGAGCCCAGTCGCTCACGTGCAAACAGGCTGTCGGTGACCAAGGCGCGCGAGAGGCCGTGCAGACTCTCGAACAGCAGGCCCGCTTCTTCAAATGCACGTTTTTTACTGGAAACATCCACACTCACTAGCACTTGAGCTGGAGGCAAGATAGAGGCAAGACAGTTCATAGTGGAGTGCGGCTATATGGCTAGCTACTGAGAGCATGATCAAACGAACGCAGCAACACCTGGATGCAGGTGTTGCTGCACGTATTATCGGTCAGTACTCAAACAGAATCTTTTTCCTCGGCAAAAAGCAGAGGGTTTACGCCATTGCTTGCCGCAACGCATCGCTGTAGTGAGATTGAACACGTTGCTTGTGACGGGTGACCATACGGTCCAGCCTGTCGACCAAAGCATCTACCGCGGCGTACAAATCGTGGTGAGAGCATTGAACACAGAGTTCGTCGCCCTTGACCCGCAGATTGCACACCACACGCTGCCGTTTCTCCTTTTCCTTCTGCTTTTCCACCGAAAGTAAAACTTTGGCATCCACCACCTGGTCAAAGTGTCGCGTAATGCGCATCAACTTGGATGTTACATATTCGCGCAGCGCCGGGGTCACCGCCAAATGGTGACCGCTGATCGTCAGGTTCATGAACAAGTCTCCTTCTGCAAACCAAGAAAAGTGACCGGATCCGTTGGAAGCCAGGCCACCCCGAGGGGGAAACACATGCATGCGTGTAAACCATGATGCGCCTGGACCTACAAAATTGCAAGTCTATGACAACCCGGTCCACTGGGTTTCTGGCTTGCATGGACCGCCAGAAGCTGCTGTGTTGGTTACAAATTGCCCGCGCCGTGCTGCAAAAAATGGAGGGCCCATGCGCCGTGCTGGGCGCTTTGGGGGCGATTGCAAGCGCTGGCAGGGCATGCCGATGGTGGGCGCTGTCACGTAAGGGCCTACGTGTTCGGGGGCCCGCTGCGCCCAATACTGCACCGCAATCCAAGGCATCCCGGCAGCCCGGGCGAGGTCATGGGGGTGGACGACTACAATCGAGCGCTTGCCTTGCCGAGGTTGCGCGGCTGTCCGTGCTTACTGTCTTTACGCAGGGTGCCTGTCCATAGTTCTGCATCACCATGACCCAGCCCGTACCTTCTGCACTGCATACCTCCAAGCTCCATTCCCTGCCCCTGCTGGCCCGCGGCAAGGTGCGCGACAACTACGCCGTCGGCAACGACCGCATTCTGATGGTGGCTTCGGACCGTCTGTCGGCCTTCGATGTGATCATGGGCGAGCCCATCCCGGGCAAGGGCGCGTTGCTGACGCAGATGGCGCTGTACTGGTTCGACAAGCTCGGCGACATCTGCCCCAACCACCTGACCGGCGAGGCGCCTGAGTCGGCCGTGCAGCCCGATGAAGTGGCCCAGGTGCATCTGCGCTCCATGCTGGTCAAGCGCCTCAAGCCCGTGCCGATCGAGGCCGTGGTGCGTGGCTACCTGGCGGGCAGCGGCTGGAAGGAATACCAGGAATCGCAAGCGGTCTGCGGCGTGCCCCTGCCCGCAGGCCTGATCAATTCCGCCAAGCTGGCCGAGCCCATCTACACGCCAGCGGCCAAGGCCGAAGCGGGCGAGCACGACGAGAACATCACCTTCGAGCGCACCGTCGAGATGGTGGGCCCCGAGCTGGCCGCGCAGATCCGCGACATCAGCATCGCCATCTACAAGAAGGCCGCCGCGATTGCGCTGACCAAGGGCATGATCATTGCCGACACCAAGTTTGAGTTTGGCCTGGACGAAGACGGCAAGCTGGTGCTGATGGACGAGGTGCTGACGCCCGACAGCTCGCGCTACTGGCCGGTGGAAGGCTATGCCGACGCGCTGGCGACCGGCGCCAACCCCCCCAGCTATGACAAGCAGTTTGTGCGCGACTGGCTGGAGCAGGCCAAGGTCAACGGCAAGCCCTGGGACAAGACGGCCCCGGCACCGCGCCTGCCACAAGAAGTGATCGACAAGACCGCGGCCAAGTACCGCGAAGCGCTGGAACGCCTGACGGCCTGACGGCGGGGGCCTGATGGGCCCCGCAGACTGGTGTCTGCTGCGGCCCGCTCAGGCCGTGGCGCTCAGCCTGGCATCGGCTTTTTTCAGCCACAGGCGCAGGCTGTCCACCAGGTCCTTGCGGCTGAACGAGCAACTCTCCTCATCAAACAGCGCGCTCGATTCGAGCCGGTCGAGCAGCTGCAGCAATACCTCCTGGAACTGCGCAGGCAGCGCGCCGAGCAAATCGGTATAGCTGCGTGCCTGCTGGCTCAGGGCCGCCGCATCCATGTGGCCGGCCTCGAAATGGTCCAGCCCGTCTTGTAAGGCGCCCAATTGGCGCAGCGCAGCCGATTGCATCGTGGTCTCCTGGTGGCTCAACATGGCTGCAGTGTAGAGGCCTTTGTGCCGGCCGAGCCTGGGATTTGCCAGGGGCCATTGGCCGTGCAGCCTGGCTGCCCTAGCGCAAATGCCCGACAATAGCCCCCATGAATGCCCTGAACATTTCGGAAACCATGCAGGCCCTGGGGCTGCAGGCCAAACAAGCCTCTGCCCAGATGGCCAAAGCACCTTCTGCTATCAAAAACAAGGCCTTGCTGGCGCTGGCACGTTTGCTGCGCGACCAGACCGAGGCCTTGCAGGCTGACAACGCCAAGGACCTGGCGCGCGCGCAGGCCAATGGCCTGTCGGCGCCGATGGTGGACCGCCTGCGCCTGACGCCCAAGGTGCTGGAGACCTGTGCCCAGGGCTGCGAGCAGCTGGCAGCCATGGCCGATGTGGTGGGCGAGGTGGTGGGCATGAAGCAGATGCCCAGCGGCATCCGCGTGGGGCAGATGCGCGTGCCTTTGGGCGTTTTCGGCATGATCTATGAAAGCCGCCCGAATGTGACCATCGAGGCGGCCAGCCTGTCGATCAAGAGTGGCAATGCCTGCATCTTGCGCGGCGGCTCCGAAGCCATCGATTCCAACAAGGCGCTGGCGCGCCTGGTGGAGCAGGCGCTGCTGGAGGCCGGTTTGCCCGCCACCGGTGTGCAGCTGGTGCAGACCACGGACCGCGAGGCCGTCGGCCAGCTGATTGCGATGCCCGAATTTGTCGATGTGATCATTCCACGCGGTGGCAAGGGCCTGATCGAGCGCATCAGCCGCGAAGCCAAGGTGCCAGTGATCAAGCACCTGGACGGCAACTGCCATACCTATATCGATGCGCCCAGCGACCTGGACATGGCTGTCAAGGTGACCGAAAACGCCAAGACGCAGAAATACAGCCCCTGCAATGCGACCGAAAGCCTGCTGGTGGCGCGCGCCGTGGCGGCAGATTTTCTGCCCCGCATTGGCGCGGTGTTTGCCGCCAAGGGGGTGGAGATGCGGGCCGATGCCGAAGCGCTGGCGCTGCTGCAGGCCGTGCCCGGTGCCCGCCTGCAGGCGGCGACCGAGCAGGATTGGTCCGAAGAGTACCTGGCCGCCGTCATCAGCATCAAGGTGGTGGCCGGGGTGGACGAGGCGATTGCCCATATCAACCATTACTCCAGCCACCATACCGATGCGATCATCACGCGCGACCACATGCATGCGCAGCGCTTTTTGCGCGAGGTGGACTCGGCCAGCGTCATGGTCAACGCCAGCACGCGCTTTGCCGATGGCTTTGAATACGGGCTGGGCGCCGAAATCGGCATCAGCACCGACAAGTTCCATGCCCGTGGGCCCGTGGGTATCGAGGGCCTGACCTCGCTGAAATACATTGTGCTGGGCGAAGGCGAAGTGCGCGGCTGATACCGTTTGCGGCCGCTGATCTTTGCTGACCGGCCGCCTCTTGCCCACGTTATGATGCGGCCATGCCAGGCCGCTCCCTAGCGGCTGGCGCCTCATGCTATGAAAATTCTGATCCTCGGCGCAGGCCGCGTGGGCGAGAGTGTCGCCGAAAGCTTGCTGAGTGAAAAAAACGACATCACCGTGATCGACACGGATGGTGTGCGCCTGCGCGATCTCGAAGGCCGCTTCGATCTGCGCGGCGTCGTGGGTAATGGCATCAGCCCCGAGGTGCTGGCCGAGGCCGGTGCGGCAGACACGGACATGCTGATCGCCTGCACCTCCCAGGACGAGACCAATCTGACCGCCTGCAAGATCGCGCAGGTGCTGTTCAACATCCCCACCCGCATCGTGCGCGTGCGCTCGGTGGCGCTCAAAAGCCATGCCGAGCTGCTGTCCGACACCGGCTTTGGCGTGACGCATGCGTTCTGCCCCGAAGAAGCGCTGATGGGCTACATCGGCAAGCTGGTGACCTACCCGGAAGCACTGCAGGTGCGCGAATTTGCCCAGGGCCATGTGGCGCTGGCGTCGGTGCGTGCGCGCGGCGGCGCGCCGGTGGTGGGCCTGAGCGTGGCCGATGTGCGCCAGAACCTGCCCCATGGCACGGTGCGTGTGGTGGGCGTCTACCGCCGCTTTCACCACGAGGCCGACCGCCTGGTGCCCACCGAGGGCAGCACCCGCATCGAGCCGGGTGACGAGGTGTTTGTGCTGTCGGACAAGGAGCAGCTGGGCGATGTGCTGGCGGCCTTCAACCGCCAGGTGGGGGAGCAGGCCGAGGTGGTGCGCCGCGTCATGGTGGCCGGCGGCGGGCGCGTGGGCATGCGCCTGGCGCGCGCGTTGACCAAGGAATCGCGGCGCTTTCAGG
>NZ_KE148566.1:0-7905 GCF_000410635.1 Comamonas sp. B-9 | reverse complement strand
GAGACCTTGATGGAGAACGAGAACGTCGAGGATGTGGATCTGTTCGTGGCCATCACCGATGACGACGAAGACAACATCATGTCCTGCCTGCTGGCCAAGAAGCTGGGTGCCACCCGGGTGCTGGCGCTGATCAACCGCCGCACCTATGCCGACCTGATGCATGGCACGCAGATTGACATTGCGCTGTCGCCCGCCCAGGCCACCCTGGGCGAGCTGCTGGCCTATGTGCGCCAGGGCGATGTGCAGGCCGTGCACAGCCTGCGCCGGGGCGTGGCCGAAGCGATCGAGATTGTGGCGCGGGGCGACGCCAAAACCTCGCGCGCCGTGGGCCGGCGCGTGGGCAGCCTGCGCCTGCCGCGCGATGTGCACATCGGCATGATTGTGCGCGGTCTGCCCGCGCCTGATGCGCGCAACACCAACGGCAGCGAGACCGCCGAGCGCGATGAAGAAGAGCGCAATGACGAGCAGGTGGAGGTGATCGTGCCCACCAGCGGCACCATCATCCAGAGCAATGACCATGTCATTCTCTTCTTGCCGAACAAGCGCCTGGTGCACGAGGTCGAGGCCCTGTTCCGTGTCGGGGTGACCTTTTTCTAGGCCCGGCCGATGACTGATCTTCGACCCGTGCTGCGCGTATTGGGCATTTTGCTGCTGATGTTTGGCGGCACGATGGCCGTGCCCGCGATCTCCTCGCTGTGGCTCGATGACGGGGTGTTTGGCGTCTACCCGCTTACCATGGGTATCACCTGGGCCTGTGGCCTGGTGCTGTGGTGGCTGGCGCGCCATGAGCAGCGCGAGCTGCAGGCGCGCCACGGCATCATGCTGGTCGCCTTTGTCTGGATGGTGTTCCCGCTGTTTGCAGCGCTGCCGCTGTACCTGGGCTTTGAGCGCATTGACCGGGCGCTGAGCTGGCAGCATGCCTATTTTGAAGCGGTCTCGGGCCTCACGACCACGGGCTCCACCGTGCTCAACCATGTGGATACCCTGCCGGTGTCGCTCAACATCTGGCGCACTTTCTTGCAGTGGATGGGGGGCATGGGCATTTTGATTCTGGCCGTGGCCATCTTGCCGATGATTGGCATGGGCGGCAGCCAGCTGTTCCGCGCCGAGGCCGCCGGCCCGGTGAAGGACACCAAACTCACGCCGCGCATGGCCGAAACCGCCAAGGGCCTTTGGGGCGTGTACGGCCTGTTTTCCGTGCTCTGCGCGCTGGCCTACTGGCTGGCCGGCATGACGCCGCTCGATGCGGTGATGGTCATGTTCACCACGGTGAGCCTGGGCGGTCTCACGCCCCATGACGCGAGCTTTGCCTATTTCAACTCGCCGCTGATCGAGGGCATCTGCACGGTCTTCATGCTGCTGGCCAGCTGCAACTTCGCGCTGTATTTTGTCGCCATCCGCAAACGCAATGTCTGGGTGCTGTACCGGCAGCCCGAGTTCCGCGCCACCATCGGCACCTTGCTGGGCGGCGGCTTGCTGGTGGCGGGCCTGCTGTGGTTCAAGGGGGTGTACGGGCCACTCGAATCACTGCGCATGGGCGTGTTCCACACCGTGTCGGTGGCCACCACCACCGGCTATGCGGCCGTGGATTTTGGCCTGTGGCCGCCATTTGCGCCGGTGTTCATGCTGCTGCTGTCGGGCGTGGCCACCAGCGCGGGCTCGACCGGCGGCGGCATCAAGATGATCCGCATGCTGCTGCTGCTCAAGCAGACCCGGCGCGAAATGCGCCGCCTGGTCCACCCCAATGCGGTGCAGCCGGTGACGGTGGGGGGTCTGGCGGTGGATGAGCGGGTGATCTTCTCGGTGCTGGCCTTCATGCTGGTGTACTGCGCCACCATTGCGGTGCTGACCATGGCCTTGCTGTTCACGGACATGGATTTGCACAACGCGTTGGGCGCTGTGCTTGCCAGCGTGAACTGCGCCGGTGTAGGCTGGGGCGATCTGGGCCCCAGCAACAATTTTGCCGGTCTGACCAGCTTTCAGCTGAGCGTGACCACCCTGGGCATGCTGATGGGCCGGCTGGAGATCCTCAGCTTTCTGGCCCTGTTGACACCGGCTTTCTGGAGAAGGTGAGTGCTTGCTAGGTAGGGCGGCAGCAAAGTTCTGGTGACTTTGGCCCTCAACTCTCTACAATTGGTACTCAATTGTTTTTTGCTCGTTTTTTTTGAGCCCTCAAACAGTATTCATTTATGGTCCCGAATCTCATAACAGCCCTAACGGGGCCCATCAACGAATTGGAACAGCGCATGCTCGATGCCATGCCCGCGATCGAGCGCTGGTTCCGTCTGGAGTGGATGGAGCACACGCCTCCGCTCTATTCGTCGGTGGATATCCGCAATGCCGGCTTCAAGCTCGCACCGGTTGATACCAACCTGTTCCCCGGCGGTTGGAACAACCTGACGCCAGAGATGGTGCCGCTGGCTGTGCAATCGGCAATGGCTGCGATTGAAAAGATCTGCCCCGAGGCGCGCAACCTGCTGATCATTCCCGAGAACCAGACGCGCAATCCCCAGTACCTGGCCAATCTGGTGCAGCTGCAGCACATCTTCTCGATGGCGGGGCTGAATGTGCGCATCGGCTCGATCGATCCGGAGGTCAAGGAGACCATCAAGCTCAAGGTCGGCAATAAGGAGCTGGTGATTGAGCCGGCGCTGCGCCATGGCCGCCGGGTGGGTCTGAAGTATTTCGACCCCTGCACGATCTTGCTGAACAATGACCTGTCCACCGGCGCGCCCGGCATTCTGGAAGAGGTGTATGAGCAGTTTGTGCTGCCGCCGCTGCATGCGGGCTGGAGCGTGCGCCGCAAGAGCCGCCATTTTCAAAGCTATGAAGAGGTGGCCAAGCGCTTTGGCAAGCTGATGGGGATCGACCCCTGGCTGATCAACCCGATGTTCAGCAGCCGCAAGGGCGTGGACTTCACCGACGGCAGCGAGCATGCACTCGATGAGTTGCGTGAAGATGTCGACGTGATGCTGACCAAAGTGCGCCGCAAGTACAAGGAATACGGCATCAAGGAGACGCCCTTTGTCGTCGTCAAGGCCGACAACGGCACCTATGGCATGGGCGTGATGAGCGTGCATGACGCCAAGGAGCTGCGTCAGCTGTCTGTCAAGACCAAGAACCAGATGTCGCTGGTCAAGGACGGCCAGCAGGTCCATGACATGATCATCCAGGAGGGTGTGCAGACCGTCGAGCGCATGGACAAGGAAGCGGCCGAGCCGGTGGTCTACATGATTGACCGCTATGTGGTGGGCGGCTACTACCGCGCCCACTCGGACAAGGGCGCCGAGGACAACCTCAATGTGCCCGGCGCGCATTTCATCCCGCTCTCGTTCGAGCACGGCATCTCGCCGGGTGACTCGGTCGGGGCCAGCGCGCCCAACCGCTTCTATATGTATGGCGTTGTGGCGCGGCTGGCGATGCTGGCGGCCAGCTATGAGCTCGAGGCGACCGACCCGGACGCTGAAATCTACGACTGAGCCGTTTGCGGCCTTCCTGCAACCTCTGATTGCCGCCCGCTGCTGATCCGCCATTCGGGCTTGTCCGGATGCGCGGCTTCACTGCGGGCGCAACAACAGGCGCACAATGCAAACCAATCCACTACAAGCATGCCTGATGCGGCATGGCACAAAGGCTTGATGTGCAACACAACAATAAATCCGCACTCCCCGCGCTGACGCTAGGCGCCATCGGGGTGGTGTATGGCGATATCGGCACCAGCGTGCTGTACTCGCTCAAAGAGGTGTTTGGCTCCGGCCATGTGCCTTTCACCCACGACAACGTCTACGGCGTCCTGTCCATCCTGTTCTGGACCTTGACCTTGATCGTCTCGCTCAAATACGTGGTCCTGGTGCTGCGGGCGGACAACAACGGCGAGGGCGGGCTGATTGCGATGCTGGCGCTGGCCTCGCAGGCGGTCAAGGACAAGCCCAGGCTGCGCTCGGTGCTGATGCTGGTCGGTATCTTTGGTACCTGTCTGTTCTACGGTGATGGCGTGATCACGCCGGCCATCTCGGTGCTCTCGGCCGTCGAAGGCCTGGAAGTGGTCTCGCCCGGCTTCAAGTCCTGGGTGATTCCGCTCACCTTGGTGGTCCTGCTGCTGCTGTTTTGGGTGCAAAAACGGGGCACGGCGGGCATCGGCAAGTTCTTCGGGCCCATCATGGTGGTCTGGTTCATCTGCATTGCCGCCTTGGGCGTCTGGAACATTGTGGACCACCCGCAGGTGCTGTGGGCGCTCAGCCCGCACCATGCGCTGGGCTTTATCGGCCGCCATCCCGGCATCAGCTTCATCATTCTGGGCGCCGTGGTGCTCTGCGTGACCGGGGCGGAAGCCTTGTATGCCGACATGGGCCATTTCGGCCGCAAGCCCATTCGCCTGGCCTGGTTCAGCGTGGCCATGCCGTCCTTGGTGCTCAATTACTTTGGCCAGGGCGCGCTGGTGCTGGAAAACGCTGAAGCCGTGAAGAACCCCTTCTTTATGCTGGCGCCCGGCTGGGCGCTGCTGCCTCTGGTGCTGCTCGCGACGATGGCGACGGTGATCGCATCGCAGGCGCTGATCACCGGCGCCTTCAGCGTCACCAAGCAGGTCATCCAGCTCGGTTACCTGCCGCGCATCCAGATCCTGCACACCAGCGTGCGCGACACCGGGCAGATCTACATCCCCTTTGTGAACTGGAGCCTGTTCCTGACCATTGTGCTGGCGGTGATCCTGTTCAAGTCCAGCAGCAATATGGCAGCGGCCTACGGGATCGCGGTGACCCTGGACATGACCATCACCACGGTGCTCACCTTCTTTGTGCTGCGCTATGGCTGGAAATATGCGCTGTGGATGGCGCTGGCGCCGACGGTGTTCTTCTTCTGCATCGATATCACCTTCTTCGCCTCCAATCTGCTCAAGCTGCTCGATGGCGGCTGGTTCCCGCTGGCGATCGGCCTGTGCCTGTTCGTCGTGATGATGACCTGGAAGCGCGGGCGCGAGCTGGTCTACCAAAAGCTCCATGCCGATGGCATCGATCTGCAGTCCTTCCTGCAGATGGTGCTGCAGGCGCCGCCTACGCGGGTGCCGGGCACGGCGGTGTTCCTGACCTCCGACGCCCATGTGGTGCCCACGGCCTTGCTGCACAACCTCAAGCACAACAAGGTGTTGCATGAGCAGAACATGTTCGTCAACATCGTCTACCACGAGGTGCCCTGGATCGGCCTGGAAAAGCGCGCCGTGATCGAGCCGCTGGGCGGTGACTGCTGGCGCGTGCAGCTGAACTACGGCTTCAAGAACGATGTCGATGTGCCCAATGCGCTGCACCAGCTGCGCGGCCATGGCTGCGATACCGGGCAGATGGTGACCAGCTATTTCCTCTCGCGCGATGTGTTTGTGCCCACGGACAAGGCTAGCGCCGGCATGGCACCTTGGCGGCAGAAGTTGTTTGCCCAGATGCACCACAATGCAGCAGGTGCGGCAGAGTTCCTGCTGCTGCCCAGCAACAGCGTGGTGGAGCTGGGCTCCAAACTCGAAATTTAACCAGCCAGGGCTGCTCACCCGCTGCGCGCACCCCGGGCCAGCGAACACCGTGGCGGCGCGAAAGGGTGTATGCGGTTTTTCAAGGACATGAGCGCATCGGCGCTCATCGCAGGCTTTGTCACGGTGCTGGTGGGCCTGACCAGTTCCATCGCGATTGTGTTCCAGGCGGCGCAAAGCTTTGGCGCCACTCCCGCGCAGGTCTCGTCCTGGGTCTGGTCGCTGGGTATTGGTGTGGGCCTGTGCTGCTGGGTGCCCAGCATCTTGCTGCGCAAGCCGGTGGTCGTGGCCTGGTCCACTCCGGGTGCTGCGGTGCTGGCCACGGCCGGCGCCACCGGCGCATTCGGCATGGGCGATGCGATTGGCGCCTTCATCATCAGCGCCGTACTGATTGCGGTGGTGGGCATGACGGGCTGGTTCGAGCGGCTGATGAACCGCATCCCGATTGCGATTGCCTCGGCCCTGCTCGCGGGCGTGCTGACCCGCTTTGGCCTGGATGCCTTTGCCGCCGCGCAGACCAATACCTGGCTGGTGGTGGCCATGCTGGTCACCTACCTGCTGGGCCGGCGCCTGCTGCCGCGCTATGCGGTCATGCTGACCCTGGCGGTCGGCATTGTGGTGGCGCTGCTGCAGCACAAGATTCTGTGGTCTGCCGTGCAGCCGGGCCTGACGATGCCGGTGTTCACCATGCCCAGCTTCAGCTGGCAGGCGGCCATCAGCCTGGCGCTGCCGCTGTTTGTTGTCACGATGGCCTCGCAGAACCTGCCGGGCGTGGCCATCATCCGGGGCTCGGGTTACGACCTGCCGGTCTCCAAGCTGATCACGATGACGGGGCTGGCCACCTTGCTGCTGGCGCCCTTTGGCGCCTTTGGCATCAACCTGGCGGCCATCACTGCCGCCATCTGCATGGGGCCCGAATCCCACCCCGACAAGGCCAGGCGCTATGCGGCCGCCGTTGTCTGCGGCGTCATCTATGTGCTGATTGGCTGGTTCGGGGTCGTCATTGCCGGCCTGTTGACGGCATTTCCGCATGAGCTGGTGGTGGCGATCGCCGGCATTGCGCTGCTGGGCACCATCGGGGGCGGTTTGCACACGGCCTTGCAAGGCGAGCAGTACCGCGAAGCGGCGCTGATCACCTTCCTGGTCGCGGTGAGCGGCGTGACAATAGCCGGAGTGGGATCGGCCTTTTGGGGCGTGGTCGCAGGCAGCCTTGCGCTTTTTGTGCAACATTACGGCAAGCGCCGCTCGGCTTGAGCGCGCCTAGTTCTGTCCGTTTCTGCTTGCATATCCCACTTGTGGGCATGCAAGGCCATTGAATACACAGGGCGGCCACCAGGCCGCCGACCCACACCATGCATATCCTCTTTGTTGCCGATCCGCTTGAGTCCTTCAAGATCTACAAGGACAGTACCTTCGCGATGATGCGCAGCGCCCAGGCGCGCGGCCACCGCATCACGGTTTGTGAGCCACGGCATATCCGCTGGATCAGCGGCGAGAAGGTCTCGGCCCAGGTGCGCGACATTGTGCTGACCGGTGACGAGACGCGCTGGTTTGACGAAGCACCCGGCCGCCGTGCCGAGCTGGCCGAGTTCGACGCCATCGTCATGCGCAAGGATCCGCCCTTCGACAGCGAGTACTTCTACGCCACGCACCTGCTCGGCCAGGCCGAGCGTGAAGGTGCCAAGGTCTTCAACAAGCCAGCCGCCTTGCGCGACCACCCCGAAAAGCTGGCCGTGATGGAGTTTGCCGAATACGCGCCCGTGACCCTGGTCACCCGCAGCGCGCAAGATATCCGCGACTTCCACGCCGAGCACCAGGACATCATCTTGAAGCCCCTGGACGGCATGGGTGGCATGGGCATCTTCCGCGTCGGTGCCGATGGCATGAACCTGGGCAGCATCATCGAAACATTGAACCTGGACGGCGCCCAGAGCGTGATGGTGCAAAAGTACCTGCCTGAAATCACCAAGGGCGACAAGCGCGTGCTGATCATTGGCGGCCAACCCGTGCCTTTCTGCCTGGCGCGCATTCCGCAGGGCAATGAAGTGCGTGGCAATCTGGCCGCTGGCGGCAAAGGCGTGGCGCAGGCACTGGAGCCGGAAGACCGAGCGATTGCCGAGCACATCGGCGCGCGCCTGGCGCCGCGCGGCTTGCTGCTGATCGGGCTGGACATCATTGGTCACCGCATCACCGAGATCAATGTGACCAGCCCCACCTGCTTCCAGGAGATCGAGCAACAGGCCGGCTTCCCTGTGGGCGACATGTTCGTCGAAGCACTGGAAAAGGCCGTTGCAGGCGCCGTCTGACACACGCCTGCAAAAAAGACGGACGTTTTCCTGACGCCCCGGGAAAACGCCTATACAATAACGTCTATCGACAGCACGATGCCT
>NZ_KE148565.1:33354-37971 GCF_000410635.1 Comamonas sp. B-9 | reverse complement strand
GCTGGAGGCCGTACACGCCCCGCATTACCTGGACTACCTGCAAACCGCCTGGCCGCGCTGGCAGGAGATGCTGGCGAGCGGCGCCAATGCCGGCCCCGAGGTGATGGCCAACCTCTCGCCCTACGCGGGCGTGCCCGCCGGCCAGCGCCGCCCGCCCTGCCCATCGCCCGCACTGATACCGCAAACCGGCTACTACCTGGGTGATCTGTCCTGCCCGCTCGGGCCGGATAGCTGGCAGTCCATCCTGCGCTCGGCCCACAGCGCCGTGGCTGCCGCCGATGCGGTGATTGCCGGCGAGCGCATGGCCTATGCGCTGTGCCGCCCCTCGGGCCACCACGCGCACTGGGACCGTGCCAGCGGCTTTTGCTATGTCAACAACAACGCCTGCGCTGCTGCACGCCTGGCCGCGCACTTTGGGCGGGTCGCCGTGCTCGATGTCGATGCCCACCATGGCGATGGCACGCAAAGCATCTTCTACGCCCGGGACGATGTGCTGACGGTCTCTACCCATGCGGAGACCAGCAGCTACTTTCCGTTCTACACCGGCTATGCCGATGAGCGCGGCGCCGGAGCGGGCGAAGGCTACAACCTGAACCTGCCGCTGGCCCATGGCAGCGGCAATGCGGAGTTTTTGGCCGCAGTGGACACCGGCTTAGAGGCTGTGCGTGCCTTTGGCCCGCAGGCCGTGGTGCTGGCACTGGGCTTTGACACCTTCAAGGACGACCCGATCAGCGTGCTCAAGGTCGACTTTGACGCCTACCGCGCCGTGGGCCAAAAGCTGCGTGCGCTCGAGCTGCCCCTGGTGGTGGTGCAGGAAGGCGGCTACCTGGTCGAAGCGATTGGCCCGGGCCTGCAGGCCTTTTTGGAGGGCCTCCATGGCTGAGCAGGCCGTGCAGCCCAGCAACCGGGCAGCAGCACTGCGCGAGGCCGATGCCGCGCGCCGGCTGCGCCAGGGGCTGGGCCTGTTCCTGGCAGCGCTGCTGTGCTTTGCCTGCTACGACGCCTTTGCCAAGCACATGCTGGCCCAGTTTCCGGCCACGGTGATGAACCTCTCGCGCTACACGGCCATTGGCGTGCTGGCGCTGTGGGTCATGCACCGGCATGGCGACTGGTCTGCGCTGCGCTGGGGGCGCCTGCGCAGCGGCAAATTGCTGCTGCTGCGCAGCCTGATGCTGGCCATTGTGGCCACCTGCTTTATGACGGCGCTGGCGACTATGCCGCTGGCCGAGGCCACCGCCATCTACTTCACCGCACCGCTCATCATGGTGGCGCTCTCGCCCTGGCTGCTGGGCGAGCGCGTCGGCCGCGTGCAATGGGTGGCGGTGCTGCTGGGCTTTTCCGGCATGCTGCTCATCGTGCGACCGGGCAATGCCTTGCCACTGGCCGGCACGGTGCTGATGGCGATCTCGGCCGTCTGCTATGCACTGTTCCAGGTACTCACCCGCAAGCTCTCGGGACTGGTGCCCACAGCGGTGCAGTTTGCCTATATGGCGCTGTTTTGCCTGGTCATCACCAACCTGCCTGCCCTCTTCCACCCGATCACCGAATGGCCCGATGCGCCGCATATGGCCTTGCTGCTGGCGGGCGGTTTTGTCAGCGGTGGCGCGCAGCTGCTGCTGCTGCAGGCCTTCCAGCGCGCCTCGGCCTCGACCCTGGCGCCAATGAATTATGTACAACTGTTGCTGGCGGTGTTGATCAGCACCTTCTGGTTCCAACGGCCGCCAGACAGCCTGGCCCTTTATGGCATGCTGATGATCAGCGCTGCCGGTGTGTACCTTGCATGGCCCCGGCGGCACAAGTACACCGCTCACCAGGCATCCCGACATGACATCTGAGACCCTTACAAAGACCATCGCCCTGCAGGGCGAGGAGACAGACAACCCCGGCTTTTCGTCGATCCGGGTGCCCGATCTGGTGGAGCTGGTGGAGCGCCAGCTGCTGCAGGCCATTTTTGAGGGCCGGCTGCCACCGGGCTCGCGCATCGTCGAGGCCGAGCTGTCGCGCCAGATGGGCGTGAGCCGCGCCCCGCTGCGCGAAGCGGCGCGCCGGCTGGAGAGCCAGGGAGTCATCGTCTCGACGCCGCGCAAGGGTTTTACCGTGCGCACCTTCAGCCCCAAGGAGATCCAGGACCTCTTCCAGGTGCGCCTGGGCCTGGAAGTGATGGCCGCACGCCTGGCCTGCGAGGTGGCGACCGATGCGCAGCTTGCATCCCTCAAAGCCTATGCCGATGACATGCTGGAGCGCGCGCCGACCTTGAGCAATATCGAGCGCGTGACGATGGACCTGGGCATGCACACCGCCATCTCGCGCTTGTCCGGCAATGAATACCTGCAGCGCATCTTTTCCAATATGCAGGCCGAGATCCGCATTTGCCAGGGCTTTATCGAGCGCCAGTACCGCGACCCGGTGTTTATTGCGCAGTCGCACTTCCCGGTCGTCGATGCCATCTTGCAGCGCGATGCCGATGCCGCAGAAAAAGCGCTGCGCGTGCACCTGGTGGACGCCCAGAACAAGGCCCATGCCCAGGTGCTGCACGACGACCAGGCGCCGGACGCCAACAGCGGCGCCGCAGCTACACCCGCAACGATATCCGCACCGGTATCCGCCACCAAGGCCAAGCCCAAGGCCGGCGCCACCGCATCTCCCGCTTCTTCCTCCAGACGAAAACCGCCAAGACCATGAAATTCATCTACAGCCACGAGCACCGCAGTCACGACCCGCAGCAATTCATGGTGCGCGGCCAACTCAAGCGCAGCAACGAGCAACCCGAACGCGCCGAGATCCTGCTGCGCTCCGCCCAGAAGGCCGGCCACCAGCCGATGCTGGTCGAAGACTTTGGCCCCGGCCCGCGCGCAGCCGTCCACACCCCCGAGTACCTGCACTTTCTGCAAACCGCCTGGCAACGCTGGCAGGCGCTGCCCGATGCCTCGCTCGAAGTGCTGCCCAATGTCTTTCCCTTCCCCGGCCAGCCCTTTACTTACCCCGACCACCTGGTCGGCCAGGCCGGCTACCACATGGGTGACTGCGCCTGCAGCATTGGCGAGCACACCTGGCACGCGGCCATCAACTCCGCCCACTGCGCCACCCATGCCGCCGAGCTGGTGCTGCAAGGCGAAAAAGCCGCCTACGCGCTGTGCCGTCCACCCGGCCACCACGCCTATGTGGACCGCGCCAATGGCTTTTGCTACCTGAACAACGCCGCCATCGCCGCCCAGCACCTGCGCAGCAAGCATGCCCGCGTCGCAGTGCTCGACATCGACGTACACCACGGCAACGGCACCCAGGGCATCTTTTGGCGCCGCAACGATGTGCTGACCGTATCGATCCATGCCGATCCGCACTTCTGCACCCCCTTCTTCACCGGCCATGCGCATGAGCGCGGCGAAGGCGAAGGCCTGGGCTACAACCTGAACCTGCCCCAGCCCAAGGGCACCACCACCGACCAGTACCTGCGCGCCCTGGAAACTGCCCTCACCACCATTCGCCACTACGCCCCCGGCGCCCTGGTGCTGGCCCTGGGCCTGGACGCCCACGAGCACGACCCCTACCAGGCCCTGGCCATCGACACCCCCGGCTTCGCCCGCATCACCGAGAAAATCGCGCAGTTGGGGCTGCCGACGGTGATCGTGCAGGAAGGCGGGTATCTGAGTGAGGATTTGGGCTTGAACCTGGAGAGTGCGTTGCGGGGGTTTGAGGTGGGGGCGCAGTAGGTTCGGCGCTCATGAAGAGATATGGCCTAATTGCGCTCTTTTGGCATCCAGCTGCCGCTGCCATGCAGTTGTCAGTGTTGAAGCATAAGAGCGAAGTCAAGCCAAATCAACTGGCTCAGGCTAGCCTGGGAACGCGGAGGTCGTGGTTTCTTCCAAAGCCGGCTGACACACTGGTACCGCGAGGGAGACCTGGTGGCCAACGCATGCACGGTGGGCAAAGATGGCCATCGGCCACTGCGGGAGGAAGTCGAGGATGCTATCGCGGACGTGGTACCCAAAGCTCTTCGGTTCAGGCGATACCACCCCTTTAGCTCGGCAAATCAACCCGCGCCGCAGCAATCGCCTCACGCAATCTCGCCAGGGCATCATCCAGACCTTCATCGCTCAAAGCGCTATCCCCCATGAGAATACCTGGCGGCATCCGGCTGCCGCGGCAATGGTCGGCGACGATATCGATGCGCAGGCCGCGAGCAGTTGCCTGCTGCGAGAGCGCAGTCAGCGGAAGGCATTCCGGCAACCACCATACAAAGTGGAAACCTCCGTGCTCACCGCTGGTGTGCAGCGGGAGGGGCGCGACGGCCTCGCGCAGTAACGCCAATACCCGGTCTCTGCGGCTGGCATAGACGATGCGCGACCGCCGTACATGCCTTGCAAAGCCACCGTCCTCGATAAAGCTGGCCAACGCCCGTTGCTCAATCACACCCACGGAAGGCCCCATCGCCCGGCAAGCCAGCGCGAAGGCCGGCAGCAGCGCACGAGGGACGACCATGTAGCCAATTCTCAGCTCCGAGAACATGGTCTTGTTGAAGCTGCCGCAGTGGATCACGCGGTCGTGCTGGTCCAGGTTCTTGAGGGCGGGAAGGGGTGCACTGCGGTAGTTGAATTCGCTGTCGTAATCGTCCTCCAG
>NZ_KE148565.1:17557-33343 GCF_000410635.1 Comamonas sp. B-9 | reverse complement strand
AGTTGAATTCGCTGTCGTAATCGCCCCCCACCAGCCACACCTGCTGTTCCTTCGCCCAGTTGAGCAGCTCCAGGCGACGCGCCACCGGCATGGTGACGCCGGTGGGCGATTGGTGTGCTGGCGTGATGTGTGCCGCCCGCGCATCTGCATGCCGGCGCGCATCGGCCACGGAAAACCCAGACGCATCAATGGCCACCGGCACGATGCTTTGCGCATAGGGGGCAAAGATGTCCGATGCGAGTGCATAGCCGGGGTCCTCCAGCAGCACTGTGTCAGTGGGCTTCAAGAGCGCGCGTGCTGCCAGATGCAACGCCTGTCGGATACCGGTCACGATCACGATCTGCGCCGGATCGCATGCAATGCCCCGCGCCGCGCCCAGGTAGCGGGCAACCTGGCTGCGCAGTGACAGCGAACCGAACAGCTCGCCACCCATAAGCTCATGCATGGGCAGGCTGCGCGCGGCGGCCTGCAGGTGCCTGCGCCAGGTGGCAAGTGGAAAAAGCGTCGGGTCGGCGATGCGCGCAACAAAGGCCGCATCCAGCCGACTGGGCCGCAGCGTTGCCGATGCCGAGTCATCGAACGATTCCGCATGCGGTTCAGGAGACTTACGCGCAGGTGCCTGCGAAGCCGCGCGCAAAAACTGGTCGGGCAGCGCGGCGCTGACATAGGTGCCCGAGCCGACCACGCCACTGACATAGCCTTCTGCACGCAGTTGGTCAAAAGCGACCTCCACCGTCGACCTCGACACTTCCAGCTGCCTGGACAAAGCCCGGGAAGACGGCACCCGCATGCCCGCCTGCAAGGAGCCACGCAGGATCGCCTCACGCAGCAAACGGTAGACCCAGGTTTGGCGTGTCTCAGCCTCCAGCAACGGAAGTACCGGGAGGTCAAACGTGGCGGTGGCAGCCACTTTGGCTGAAAGTGGCTTGGTCAAATTCTTGGAAATGGCTATTTTCACAAGGCCATAGTGTACGTATCTTCCAGGCGATGAAGCATCCAATACTTACCGCCCCACTCTCAACCGACATCTGCACGCTGCTCCCCCAAGGAGCGCATCTTGCAACCGGCGCTGAATCCAGCGTTGTAGATGCAGCGCTTGCGGCTGCTGTGTCCGTGCCATTCTCTTGCCAGCGCGGCGCCTGCGGGTCCTGCGCTGCCATCGTGGTCTCGGGTGACTATGCACCGACGGCCCATGCAGCGCCGAACGCTTGTGACCCCGGTCCGGGGCGCGTGCTGATGTGCCAAGTACGTGCGCTTGGTGCGCTGGTCCTGGAGGTTCCCGACTGGACGCCGCAGACTTTGCCGCAGCAATACCGCATGCAGGTGCTGCTGCGGGAGTCGCTGTCCAGCGATGTGGTGCGCATCGTGCTCGATCCCGGCGGCGCATTGGCTATGCAGCCAGGCCAGCACCTGCGCGTGGGTCTGGAGGGCGATGACCATCGCTGCTTCTCGATCGCGAACCGCCGCAGCCACGAGCACGACCCCATCGGGCTGCAGATTCGCCAAGTGGCCAACGGCCGCTTTTCCGATGGGGCACTGCGCAGGCTGAACGCCGGTGACAGCCTGCAGGTGATGGCACCCTTTGGCGCGGCCGACACCATCGAGGCAGGGGCGCCGCTGGTGCTGCTTGCGACGGGAACCGGCTATGCCGGCGTGCGTGCGCTGATCGAGACGGCACTGGCAGACCCCAGCGTTCCTTCCGTGACCCTGTACTGGGGCGGTCGCCATGCCGCAGACCACTATGCCAGCCAGGAGCTGGATGCCTGGGCGGCAGCCGACGCCCGTCTGCGATGGACCGCCGTCGCTCCCGAGGCGACAAAAGGACATGCTGGCAGCGATGCCGCGCTACAGCGCCATGTCCAAAACTATGCCTTGGACGGAGGCCACGACTGGCGCCGGACCCGCGTTCATGCCTGCGGCAACCCGCATATGCTACGCGACGCCCGCCAGGCACTGCTCGACGCCGGCCTGCCAGCCACCCATTGGAAGGCCGATGCTTTTGTGCCCAGCGGCCGCGACGACGCGCCGAACGACTGGGAACGCACCAGCCCCCGCTTCGAGCGCTCCGGCATTCTGGCGACGCGTGAGCGCTCGATCGCGGCGGTTCAGTACATCAGCGAACGGCTGAGCCCTGGCATGAGTTCGGCAGAAGCGCGGGCACAGGCCGACACCTGGTTGCGCGAGCTGGGTGCCGAACGGAACTGGCACCCGACCATCATCCGTTTTGGGGACGATACGACCTGCACCTCGCGGGACCTGGGCGATCCCGAACGGCGGCTGAAAGATAACGACATTGTCTTTATCGATATCGGCCCGGTATGGGACGGCTACGAGGGTGACTATGGCGACACCTTTGTTCTCGGCGACGACCTCGTCCACCAGCGCTGCGCACGCGCTGCCCGTGCGGTCTTCGATGAAACGCGCGAGGCCTGGTTGGGCGGCGCCGATGGCATCGCCCTCTATGCCTTCGCCGAAACTGCCGCCCTGCGCCATGGCTGCACCTTGGTGCACGACATGGCCGGCCACCGCATCGCTGACTTTCCGCATGCGCTCTACGGCCGCCACAAACTGGCGCAAGCCGGATTCGCACCTGGAGACGGTCTGTGGGTCCTGGAGATCCAGCTGCGTGACCGTGAGCGTCCGGTTGGGGCTTTCTTTGAGGACGTTTTGCTGCGGGGGTAGCTAGTAGCAGGAGACGGCCGATGCCCTCTCTTCACCCGAATCAACAAAAAAATCGCGCAAATGGGCTGCCCAAGAGGCAGTAGATTTTTTGGACGCGATGTTGGTTGGCCACGGTTGCGTGGGGTTATGTGCAACCGCAGCAGAGCTTGTCATTCAGCTTGCTATTGGCAAATCCAACATCGGTAAGAACTGGAGCTATTCATAAAGGCGATACGGCGCACCGCCAGACCCAATATTTCTATCAAAAATAAAAATCCATTAGATCAGCAATCCATCCCAACGATTTAGAAATTACGTCGAATTGTAAAGATCCTAAAAATACTGAATCCACCTGTCGATCCGCTGCGTACACCGCAAGTAGCAAGAGCCGACGTCATCAGTCTCCACTGACAAGGCTTCTGTGCTGAGCTGCTTCTTGCTGCACCGTGTGCCCTCCTTGTGAAGGCGCATTCCTGTGTAGGTAGGCGCGTTAAGCGCAACTCGAAAGGAAATCACATGTCTGACGAATCAGTGTTGATAGGTGTATTGCAACAGCGGGCCAAGAAATTGGAAGACCGGCGTCAATTCTTCAGAAAGACGGGAGGCGTGGCAGCAGGTATGGCGGGCGGGGCCATTTTGACGGCTTGCGGGGGTGGCGGCAGTGATGCCAATGCCCAGAACAATGGCCCGACGGATGTCGAGATCCTGAACTTTGCGCTGAACCTGGAATATCTGGAATCGCAGTTCTACCACTACGCCGTGTTTGGCACGGGGCTGCCTGCCAATATGCAGTCGGGCACGGGCACGCAGGGCGGCATCACCGGCGGGCGGGCGGTGGCTTTCAAGGATCCGCTGGTAGCGCAGTACGCCAAGGAGATTGCCCAGGACGAGGTGGCCCACGTGGCCTTTTTGCGCAAGGCGCTGGGCTCGGCAGCCGTGGCGCAGCCGCAGATCGACATCGGCGGCACCGACCCCAACGGCGCCTTCTCGGTCGCAGCGCGCGCAGCCGGTCTGGTGGGTGCGGGCGTGGCTTTCGATCCCTATGCCAGTGATGAGAACTTTCTGCTGGGCGCCTTTATCTTCGAGGACGTGGGTGTGACAGCCTACAAGGGTGCCTCACCGCTGATCACCAACAAGACCTATCTGGAAGCTGCTGCAGGCATTCTGTCCGCCGAGGCTTACCATGCAGGTCTGGTGCGCACGGTGCTCTACGCCAAGGGTCTCGCCACCCCCGCGCTGCGCTCGGCAGCCGGTGCGATCTCGGATGCGCGCGATAGCCTCGATGGCTCCTCCGATGTGGACCAGGGCATTGTGGGGGATGACAGCACCTCCAACATCGTGCCCCTGGATGCCGACGGCATTGCCTACAGCCGCTCGCCAGGTGATGTGCTGAACATCGTCTACCTGACCAAGGACTCTGCCACCAAGGGCGGCTTCTTCCCAGCCGGTGTGAATGGTGCGTTGGTGATGAGCTCGGCCTTCGCCTAAGTCGTAGCAACATCCTGCCCCGCTCTGGGGCAGGATTTCTACAAGACGGGCCCGAGACAGCTGTTTTTCTGCGAAGGAGTTGCGATGACGTCCTTTTTGCCCCCATCCCCGCAAGCATGCGACCGCAGCAAGACGCGGCGGCTGAAGCCCGCCGCTTTGGCGCGTCGTTGTGTAGGGAGCTTGATTGTCTTGGCAGGTCTGGCCATCGTCACCACGGATTTACTGGCACTTTTAAACGGCGGCGACATCACTGCGGGGCCAGCGGCAACACCCCCCTCCGCTGCGCTGCACCAGGCAACAACCGCAAGATAAAGCGCGTTTATGCCGCCGCCTGCCTTCAGCACACAAAGCCCCCTGATCAACCCAGCGTGTGGCTCACCGTCCAAATGTCCGGACGCCATGGAACCAGACAACGAGAGACTTGCCGTCCCCAGCCTGCCACAGGTTCACCGCAGCATTGCGGTACCGCTAGGCAGCAGCCGATCGGCCAACGCAAGACGCATGCTGGCATTCGCCGGGCCAGGTTATCTCGTGGCAGTGGGCTACATGGACCCGGGCAACTGGGCCACCTCGATTGCGGGCGGCTCGCAGTTTGGCTATTCCTTGCTAGCGGTGATCTTCGTATCCAACCTGATGGCGATGCTGTTCCAAGCGGCTGCTGTGCGCCTGGGCCTGGCCAGCGGCCGCGATCTGGCCCAGGCCTGCCGCGAACAGTTTCCGCCGCGCATCAACCTGATGCTCTGGTTCTTTTGCGAGATTGCCATCGTGGCCTGCAACCTGGCCGAGGTGCTGGGCATGGCCATCGGCCTGAACCTGCTGTTTGGCCTGCCACTGATCGTTGGCGTCTGCATCACCGTGGTCGATGTGATGCTGATTCTTGCGCTGCAAAGCCGGGGGTTTCGCGCGCTGGAGGCGGTCGTCATCGGGTTGGTGGCCTTGATCGGCATTTGCTTCGGCGCCCAACTGATGTGGCTGCATCCCCCGCTGGCCACCGTGCTAGCCGGGTTCATTCCGCGCTCCGAGATTGTGACCAACCCGGAGATGCTCTACCTGGCCGTCGGCATCGTCGGCGCGACCGTGATGCCGCACAACCTGTACCTGCATTCGGCCATCGTGCAGACGCGTGAACACTGCAAGACTCCGGAGGGCACGCGCCAGGCGATCCGATTCGCCACGATCGACTCGACCGTCGCATTGGGCCTGGCGCTCTTTGTCAACGCCGCCATCCTGGTCGTGGCAGCTGGTGCTTTTAATCGCCCGGGCACACCTCCCGTGACCGAGCTGTCAGACGCCTACCATTTGCTGTCACCTGTATTGGGCGTTGGCATTGCCAGCGCCGTGTTTGGCACCGCCCTGCTCGCCTCTGGCCTCAGCTCTTCGGTAACGGGCACGTTGGCGGGCCAGATTGTGATGGAAGGCTTTTTGCAGATTCGCCTGTCGCCCACGATGCGGGCGCTGCTGACCCGGCTCATCGCCATCGTGCCCGCCGTCATCGCCACCGCCTGGTATGGCAGCGAAGGCGCCAGCGCCCTGCTGGTGTTCAGCCAGGTGGTCCTCAGCATGCAGCTGCCCTTTGCCATCGTGCCGCTGCTGATGTTCACCACCCGCCGCAATGCATTGGGCGCGCTGACTTTTGGCAGACCGATGGCCATCCTGTTGTGGAGCTGCGCCGTTGTTGTGGTGTCGCTCAACCTGTGGATGCTGCAACGGCTTTTATGGGCATAAGGCCGGAATGGCAGGCAAGGGCCGACTGCAATACTTTCTGCCTCGGTATCAACATGTTGACAATACGTGTTCATCCCCTCAGGCGAGGGTATTGCAGCGGATCCCTAGCGCCGTAGCAGGCGGGCAGCGCGCCCTCGGGAACCGAGGAACAAGCAACCCAGCATCAGCAGCGATGCCAGCAAGGTGCTGGCGAAGCTCCAAGCAGGCACTGCCGCTGCTGCTGCCGTCGTCGAACCCGGAACGCTGATGGGTGGGCTGCTAGGCCCGGTGCCCACGTTGGTCTGTGCTGCAACCGTGCAGGTGTAGCTTGTGCCTGCCACCAAACCAGATACAGCGATGGGCGACTGCGTTCCGGTGGCGGTGACGGTGTCACCCCCGCCTACGGGCACGCAACTGGCTTGGTAGCCCGTCACGGTCTCCGTTGGCGTGGATGCCACGGGTGGGAAAGTCAAGGTGACGGTATTGCCTTGCCGGACCGCGCCAACGCTGGTCGGCGGCGTGACATCGGACGAGATGACGCTGATTGCATCGACCCCAAAGAACAGGCTCTGGCGATTGTCCACCTCGGCAAGCCGCAGACGAATGGTGCGTCCTGCATAGGGCGTCACATCCAGCTGAACGCTTTGATACCCGCTAGCGGCAGCGCCACCCGGCCATTGGAAGACATTGGCAAGAACACCAGCGCCCACATCGTTCCAAGCGGCAGCCGGATCCATGATGTCGATACGTGCTTGCTGGTTGGGTACCGTCAGAAAATCCAAGGTGGCGGGTGCTGCAGAAGGAGGCGCTGCGCTTTGCAGGTAGACCTGTGCGCTCAACGTCGCACTTTTACCTGCGGGAATGGCGATGTCCTGGTACAGCGCGTGCGAGCCAGGGCCAGGCTGATCGGACATTGCCGCAAACGTGCCTTGAGGCGGCGCGGCGACAGTGACGGGCGTCAGTGCACTTTGGGTGCCCTGCTGCGCATAAAAGCCCCCCTGCGATCCCGGTTGGGACATGGCTTGCCAGCCCGTAAATACGAGTGAACCCGCGCCTGCATTTTGCTCAAAGCCACCGTTGACCACGAGTTCCGCAGCGCGGGCCAGCGGGGTCAGGGTGCAGGCCAGCATCAGCAGCGCAATGCTGCTGCCAAGCCGGTAGTGTGGATGGCGTGTCATCGCTGATCCTATGCTGCTCAGCGCTCGTAAAGGGTCGCAGTGGGCGTGCTGGGGCTGACATTGCCTTCCAGGCGGTTGTTGTTATAGGTGGTCACGTTGCCTGCGCTGATGTTGAACGCGGTGGCATTGCCAAACAGCGATGAGTCAGAGAGGTAGAGCTTGCTATTGGCATCGCCCATCGAAATGGCCGCTGTGCGGTTGTTCACGATGTCGGCGCGTTGGACCAGCAACTGGGAGTTAGCGCCGCTCGCTACTTCGATGGCACTCTGGAAGCCTTGAATCTTGGCATGGTCGACCAGAACTTTGGATGCGTGGAGCACTCGAATCCCTGACAAGCCCGTTTCGAGTCCATCAATATTCAAGTGACGCAGAACCACCGTAGCTTCAGGATAGGTACCCGAATCGATATCGATGATCATCGCATGGGTGCCGCTGACAAGGACACCAGCTGTGCCTGCTGCCGCACCATCAATCAAGATAGGTTTGGTGATAGTGACCGCTCCAAAGCCAGCGGGATCAAGGACGTTGATCTCACCCCGTGGGGCAGTTTTAGAAATGGCTCCAGCAAACGTCTTGCAGGGTGCCGTTCTGCTGCAGGGGTTTGCGTCGTCACCCACGCCAGACACCCAGGTCCGCGTTGCCTGTGCAAAAGCCGAAGGCGCCGCTATAGCGCCTGCGAGTGCCACCAGCGATGCGGCCAATAGCGGAGTCCCGCGAAGATGGATCCGGCTCAGATGGATACGCATGGTTGCCTCGTTTGCAAGTGTTGATAGGTTAACGGAATGTAAAACAGAGTCCATCTGTGCAGGCAAGTATTTACCCTTACCCCAAACCGTCAAAGTGGCTGTTCACACCGCAGCCTCACCGATCTCGCTTTTGAAACACTTAGCTCTTCTTCAACGCTCATGCGTGGAGACAATCCGCCGGTATGCATGCCCAGGAGACGAAGCTCTGCGATGGTCGCTCAGTGTGAACACACATTGCAGGTAGGTGCTGGCATCCGCCCATTTGGCACCGTCCGCATGTAGCTCAAACAGATTTCGCGTTACCTCAACAGCTTCGGGCCATCGCTGCTGAGCGACAGCCGCCATAGCCTCTCGACTGTCGTCATGGTCGTGCAGGGCTCCGTCTTGAGAACCATAGGCATGAAACTCCACGATCCGAGCAGGTGTCGTGAAAGCGGTGCCCTCGCATTGCTCAGCAGTCTGGTGAGGCTCTCGCTCAGCATGGGCTGCGGCAAAGGAGTCTTGAACGGTATGCAAGACCGAGCCAAACGCAATTTCACGGATTTGGGTAAACAGGCCGCTGCCGGCATCCTGGCGTCCCAACAAATACAGATCGGCAACGGTCCATTCGGTGCAACCAAAATGCTGTTTGATCGTAGGATTGTCGATAGTCTTCAGCTGAGTCTGGGGCCGGATCTCCTTGGACGATACCTTCCAGGCAAACTCAAGCCACTCCAAAATCTGAACCCTGGTCGAGACAGGATGAATATCGGCCGCATTGGCCATCCCGTGCAGGAACTGGAGATCACCGAAATGCGACCGGGTCATCAGGTTGCCTTGAATGCTGTTAGCCGTTCTATTGCAGCCCACAATCGATGTGGACTGGGCCTTGCGCTCGGCATCCTTGAACAGGCAATACCAGCACGCAGGCTGGGTAGAAAAACGAATGGTCTGGTTGCGGCAGACATTTTTGCGACCTAGGTAATCGCAGTTGCCTTGTCCTTCCTCAAGCCGAAAAGGAGGCAGGTCGTTCCAGCGCACTCCGTAGATGACATAGGGGGACGCAAACCCGACATCGCGACCACTGCAATAGGTGTCAGAGGCAAGATTGGCTCGTTCAACAGAGCACCACTTGCCGAGATGGGTGATTTCTTCGTGAACCGGAGCCTTGACCAAAACGCCTAACCTGCCTGCGATATCGGCCAGCGTCGAGTTGGATTCATTGGTTAGGCGCTCTTCGTGTCGGGTGCCAAGAGGTCCAATCTGAAAAGCAGCGCTCCACCCCCAAGACAAGGCCAGAGTTCCGAGCGCTATCCACTGCAACAATACCTTTGCAAAATTCATGCTGTCCCCCTCGGTGAGGATTATGGAGAGCGCACCGAAGGAAACAAGGGAGGAATTACCGAGATACTCAACCAGCACTTAGCTGCCGCATCCCAAACGGTCATTGAACCCCTCGATACACGGCATCCCGCAGCTCCGTCACAAACCGCCCCGACATGCCCTCGTACAAGGTATTCGTCAGCGCCACCACCGTCAGCCCTCGGGGCCGGTCCACCCACCAGGCATGGCCATAAGCGCCGCCCCAGCGCCAGGTGCCTGGCGATTCAGGCGACTGCGCCAGCGCAGGATCGCGCAGCACCGAGAAACCCAAGCCAAACCCCAAGCCCGGGCCAGCCGCCAGATCTTGGCCCTGGGTTTGGTCGCGAGCCATCTCGGCGATCAGCTGCTCGGGCAGCCAGCCATCTTGGCCAGTGCGCAATGCTTCCAGCAGGCGCAGCACATCATCCGCTGTGCCGACCATGCCGGCGCCGCCGGAGGGAAAGGCGCCTGCATCCAAAGCGCGGGATGGGCTGTAGCGGATGCCCACCGTACCGTCAAAGGGGGCCACTACCTCGCCCTCCTGCAGGCGATGGGGCACCAGGCCGCCATTGACATAGGGCGTTGCCAGGCGCTCGGCATCGCGGCAGACAAAGCCGGCATCGGCCATGCCCAAGGGCTGCGTGACCAGCGCTTCCACAGCCAGCGGCAAGCGGGTATTGCACACCGCTTCGACCAGGGCGCCCAGCACATCCACCGCCAAGGAGTAGCCCCAACCGGTGCCGGGCTCGTAGAGCAGCGGCACGCTGGCGATGCGGCGCAGGTTCTCCTGCAGATCGATGCCGCTGGCATCCATGCCATCGGACACGCTGGCTTGGGCATACGGCCCTTGGTCGTCTGCCTCAAAAAAACGGTAGCCCAGGCCGGCGGTGTGGCTCAGCAACTGGCGCAGGCTGATGCGCGCCTCGCGCCCACCGGGCAAGCGGGGACGGAAGGCCGGCAGCCAGGTGGTGATGGGCTCGTCCAAGCCCAGGCGCCCATCGGCTACCAGCCGCACCACAGCGGCACTGACGACCGGCTTGCTGACGGAGGCCCAGCGAAACACGGTGTTCTCGGCCATCGCAGTGCGCGCCTCCCGGTCTGCCCAGCCTATTGCGATGCGGCACAGCGCCTGGCCATGCTGGTAGACCAGCACCACGGCGCCCACCAGGCGCTGCTCGGCCAGAGCCCTATGCAACACCTCGGCAACCGGCGCCCACGGCCCAGTCAAGCCAATAACTCCCTGCTGCACACCACTGCCGGGTGCGCCAGAAACTGACAAATCCATAGCATCGTTACCTTGGTTGGAACACAGCCATTAGCTTAGGCAGCCTGCGATCCCAGAAAAACCAGGATAGAGTTCCATACTTTCAGGACATTGATGTCCGCAATGACACCAGGCCAAACGGGCCGAGAAACGCAGGTGAGAACCCATGGATAGCCTCAACGCATTTACGGTGTTTGTGCAGGTGGCAGAGACGCGCAGCTTTACGGCAGCGGGCCGGTTGCTGGGTATTTCTGCCTCGGCCGTGGGCAAGAGCGTGGCGCGGCTGGAAGACAAGCTGGGCGTGCGCCTGTTCCACCGCAGCACGCGCAGTATTACGCCAACGGCCGAAGGCCTGCTGCTGCTCGAGCGCAGCAGGCGCATCCTGGCGGAGATCGAGGCGGCGCAAACGGAGCTGTCGCAGGCGTCGTCGGCGCCCCGGGGGCGGCTGCGCGTGAGCCTGCCCTTGGTCAGCACCTTGGTGCTGCCGGTGTTGGCCGATTTCATGCGCGACTACCCCGATATCCAGCTCGACCTGGATTTTTCTGACCGCTTGGTGGATGTGGTGGAAGAAGGCTTTGATGCCGTGGTGCGCACGGGCGAGCCTGCCGATTCGCGCCTGGTGGCCCGCAAGCTTGGCCATTTCAAGATGCTGCTGGTGGCGTCGCCAGGCTACCTGGCCGCCCACGGCACCCCCCAGAAGGTGCAAGACCTGGCCTCTCACCGCTGCATGCATTTCCGCTGGCCCTACAGCGGCAAGCTGGAGGCCTGGCCGCTTCCCGCAGCGGACGATGGCGAGCCCGTCAACCTGCCAGTATCCATGGTCTGCAACAACATTGAAACCCGAGCTTGCTTTGCGTTGCAGGGGCGCGGCATCGCCTGCCTGCCGGACTTTGCCATCGGCGACGCGCTGGCCGATGGCAGGCTGGTGCAGGTCATGCCCGGGCTGGCCGAGCGCACAGGGGTGTTCCACATTCTGTGGCCTGCAGGCCGGCATGCATCACCCAAGGTCAGGGCGCTGGTGGACTATCTTTGCGCGCGGATGTTTGCGGCTGCGGATACGAAAACGCTGCCCGGCGGGGCAGGCCAACGGCACGCTTGATCCCTGATGCACTGCGCGACCTTGCCCCGATCGCCCTCGCCTGCCCATGCCGATGCGCATGCGTTGCGCTGTGCTTATGCGGATACGGAGACAGACGCGTCCTGGCTCTGCAAATAGTCCAGCATCGCACGCAATTTGGGCGGTATGTGCGGCCCCGGGGCATGCAGGGCGTAGGCCATGCGCGGGGCGTAGCTGCCGGCCAACTGCCAGTGGGGCAGCACCTGGACCAGGCGGCCATCCGCCAGATGGCTACGCGCGACAAAATCGGCCATCAGCGCGATGCCAGAGGCAGCGCCGTGCTGCAAGGCATTGAGCAAGCCCTGGCTGCTGGCAATGGTGATGGGGGTGTTCAGCCGCAGCTTGGTGGCAACCGTATTGGGCGCATCGGCTGGCACCAGCTCCACCAGGTTTTGGAAGGGGCCGTAGCCCAGGCTCATGCAGGGGTGGGCGAGCAGATCCTGTGGTTGGGCGATCGCCTGCCGGGATTGCAAATAAGCGGGATGCGCCACCAGGACATAGCCCACGCGCTGCAGCGGCCGGGCCACCATGGCGGGCGGTAGCGCATCGGCCGCAGTGATGCGGATCGCCAGATCCAGCCCTTCGGCGGTCAGGTCGGCCATGGTGTCGCTCATGCTCAGTTGCACCTGCACGTCGGGAAAGCGCGCGCAAAAGCCGGGCAGCAGCGGCGCCAGCCACCAATCGCCAAACACCAAGGGAGCGTTGATGCGCAAGATGCCCTGCGGCTGCTGGCGGTGGGCCGTCGCACGCGATACCGCCTGCTCGGCGCTGTGCAGCATCAGCAGGCAATCGGCATGCACGGCCGCCCCCACCTCGGTCAGCGACAGAGACCGCGTCGTGCGGTGCAGCAGCTTGACGCCCAGTGCCGACTCGAGCCGGCCGACGCTGCGGCTGACAGCGCCGGTGGTGAGGCGCAACTGCCGCGCCGCACCCGCAAAGCTGTGCTGGGCGACAACCTGGACAAAGACCTGCATATCGGCGAGCGGGAGGGTATCGGGGCTCATGGCATCTCAGTGTTGATTTACAGACAATAATAAATTGAATCAAAGCCGTATTGTTTAATGATTGCGCATGCATGACCATCGGAGCCATTGACTCCAGCGAGATACCGCAATGCACCCCCCCAGCGCAGCAGCCATGCCCCAAGCGGCAGCCAACCCCACCCACAGCCGCAGCAGCGGCGGCACCTGGCGCATGGTCGCCGCCATGGTCTTGTCGGGGACGATTGGCCTGGCCGTCATCGAGAGCGGTTTGCCGGTGGAGCGCGTGGTGCTGCTGCGCTGCTTGCTCGGAGCACTGGGCCTGGGGCTGTGGCTATGGTGGCAGCGGGCCTGGGTGCGGCCGGACCGGCGGGCCTGGGCGGCGATGCTGATCGGCGGCCTGGCTTTGGTGGCCAACTGGGTGATGCTGTTCCACGCCTATGCCTATGTGGGGATTGCGATTGCCACGGTGGTCTACCATGTCCAGCCCTTCATGCTGGTGCTGGCCGCCGCCTTAGGGGGCGAGGCCATGGGCGGGCGCAAGCTGCTGTGGATGCTGCTGGCACTGGCGGGCGTGGTGCTGAGCAGTGGGCTGGGCAGCGAGGCCGCTGCCACCATCGCCGCGCAGGCGAGCGCGCCGGTCTGGGGCATTGTGCTGGCGCTGCTGGCCGCCGCCCTCTACACCGTGACGGTGGTCAGCACGCGGCGCGTCCAGGGCATTGCACCGGCGCAAATTGCCATGGTGCAGATGCTGGTGGGAGGCGCTGCACTGGCCCTGTGGTCGGCGCCGATGTTGGTGCAGGTCGCGGGGCTCGGCGCCCAGCTGCCATCGGCCAAGACGCTTGTCTGCGTGCTGGTCTTGGGCCTGCTGCACACCGCGCTGATGTACGGGCTGATGTATGGCGCCTTTCTGCGCCTGGGCCCGGCCGGCATTGCGATGCTGAGCTTTATCTACCCGGCAGTGGCCCTGGCCGTGGATCTGCTCTGGTTTGGCGCCCACCCCAGCACGTTCCAATGGTGGGGCATGGGCTTGATTGTGGCGGCGGTACTGGGCTTTCGCTGGCAGGATCTGCGGGGCAGAGAACGATCCATATAGATGCTTGCTTGGGACTGAATCCAGACTCGTCCGATCCGCCGCACTGTCTTCGCCGGCAAGAGGTCAGGCTCGCTCTCAAACGACGCCTTTGGCCCCATCCCCATCCGCTGCCAGCTTACGGAGCAAGAGTTTTGCAGAGACTGGTGGGTACCGCCGGGTCCATATAGTTGGCTGTTCACTCCACCAGCCCCATCGGCAGCCAAGTCTTTTCATTCATGGCTTTTGAGGGTAATCAAGGTCTTTTTGACCTGCCCCCGGTAGGACAGCTCGTCGCCGTCATAGGCTGGCCGCTCCTTCCAGGTCTGGCGGGCTGGCGGTGCGTCTTCCGAGTAGGAGATGCGTTCAGTCTCCAGCCGTGATTTCTGGATATCCGACATCTTGGAGGGCTTGGCCTTTAGGTTGAGTTTCATGACCCGTTGATCCTGTTCAGTGCGGGGGTAGAGAGTCCGTATCGCGGGTATCTCATCGCCCCCGTCTTCATTCCGTAATGAAATAGATTTCGTGCAAGCGCTCTGCCACACGCCGCTCGGCCTGCAGGCGATAGCCTTTGGCTTTCCAGATATCGACCCCTACTGTGGTCTGATTTTTGGCAACCCGCCGCGTGTTTCTGGCACCCAGTCGGCCCAGATAGATGTCGTAAAACTTCTCCATCCCTACTCCTATAAAAAGGCAAGTGCCGATGCTGGCAGGCGGGCTGAGAATGGGAACATGCAGACCTCCGGCCTCGTGGGGCACACCAGGAAGGATTGCCTCGCCCCACGGTACTCCTTTTAATGACCTTAAACCGCACAACCCCAAAATCTCTTGCGGGCGCGGGCAATCCAACCGTCCGATTCCGTCCTGGCCTGGACGGAGGAGATTGCTTTTCGGCTTGTCGCACTTGGTTTTCTCGCCGCTCCATGCCCGGCAGAAACGGCTGATTGGAAAGCGCTAATCACCGCCGGAAATGCCGAGTTTGGCGGTGCATCCAACCGTGCTGAAAGCAAGAAATGCTGCTATGAGATCTCACCAAACGTCCATGGACTCGCATCTGCGCCCAGCTCCCGCGTAACCAGGCATTCCCTGCCTCCAGCCGTGGCCTGAACGCGGGCTTGCGCAATCCGCTCGCCCTCCTTGGGTGGAATAAAGCGGCACCCGCGGCCACGCCACAGCCCCGGGCTTTGCCGCCATCGCGGGATTATTGAAAATTATTGACCCGCATCAAATGCCACATCAACCGCATCTACCGCGATGCAGGCATTCATCATAAAAATCTCTTATTCTCTGAGAACCGCTTCACCCCTATGGATATTCACTTAATTAAATTCCAGATAGCCATTTGATTGGAATTATCTAAACTAAGATATTCGTTACCGCAGTAATGCAAGAAATATGCATTTTTCTGCTGCGATTCTTTTGCTTTGCGATATAAGTGGCGTGTCCGCATTTATTTTTGAGGAAATTTATGAGCTTGCTATCCAGAAATATGGCCTACGCCGCGTGTGTAATGGTGGGAGGGCTTGCAGCAGCCCCCGCTTGGGCGGCTGATTGCGTCAGCGGTATCAATACCGCCAATTGCAGCGTACCGGCAGGCTCGAGCTCGGTCGTGATCGAAGTCTGGGGCGCTGGGGGTGGATCGGGAGGCGGTGATGTTGGCATCGATGGCGGTGGTGGGGGTGGCGGTGGCGCCTATTGCAAGGGCAGCTTCAGCTTGGCCGCTGGCGCGGAGCTGACCATCAGCACGGGCACGGGTGGCACTAGCAGCGGCCTCGATGGCACAGCAGGTACAGCATCGACCGTCAGCTGGACGGGCGGCTCCATCAGCGCCGCCGGGGGCGAAGGCGCGACAGGATCGACCGGAGGCGCGGGCGGAGCGGCTTGCAGCGGCGCTGGATTGACCGGTTTCTCTGGCGGCGCAGGCGCGGCTGGCGCCCCTACACCCTCCGTGGAAGGCGGCGGAGGCGGCGGCTCTGCGGGCTCCGCCGCAGATGGCCAGCCTGGTGTGGGCTATGTTGGCGGCATCGCCGTGGCCGATGGTGGCAGGGGCGGCAATGAAGAAGCCCCTGGCAGCGCGCCCGGCGGCGGCGGCGGCGGCAGCCGCGTGGGCATCGGCTTTGATGGTGGCGCCGGTCAAGTCAAGCTGAGCTTTGTCGCAGCTCCCGTGGCCAGCCCTACTGCCGTACCCACCCTTGGCCAGTGGAGTGTTCTTGCACTGAGCGGGACACTGGCCGT
>NZ_KE148565.1:4380-17547 GCF_000410635.1 Comamonas sp. B-9 | reverse complement strand
CTTGGCAGGTCTGGGCCGCCGCAAACGCCAGTAAGTTCAGGACAGGAGGCAGTGGGCAGAGCGGCGGCTGCCCCTTCTCGCAAGGGAACAGGCGTCGGCTGCCTTGCACCCGCAAGGCCAGGTGAGCCGGGACTGCCAGGCGCAGATGCTCTAGACTGATGCTATGCAGCGGCGCTGCGCCTGCGCTCTGCGCTGCTGATTGCCAGCCCCATCACCACCACGCCCACCATTTGCAGCGCTCCCAGTCTGTGGCCAAAATACTGCCAGTCCACCACGATCGCGATTGCCGGGTAGACAAACTGCAGCACCGCAATGCGCCCCGTCGGTAGCCGGGCCATGCCGGTGTAGATCAAGGCATAGGCGGTGGCGGTATGCACCAGGCCCAAGGCAGCAAGCCATGCCCAGGAGGCACCCCAGGCCGGCCAGCCTTGCGTGGCGGGCGCCAGCCACAGCACGGCGCTGCCGACGGCGCATTGCCACCAGGCCAGCACACCGGCTGACATAGCACGCAGGCGCCGCGCAATGACGGTGACCGCAGCGGTCAAAAATGCACCCAGCAAGCACATGCCCACACCCCACCAGTACTGCGGCTGGGCGCCCTGCTGCGATGCGGCCTGCTGCAAAACACCGGTGGCCAGCACCAGCCCGAGCATGGCTAGCGCGACTGCGGCCACCCTGTGCCTGCCCGGCTGCTCGCCCAGGCACAGCGCGCCGAGCAGCAACACCCACATCGGCTGCATATGGAACAGCACCACCGCTACCCCGGCGGAGATGCGCTCCATCGCCGCGAAGAACAGCACCCAGCCGAGCACCATCAAGGCGCTGGCCAGCAGCACCCAGCCCGCCGTGCTGCGCGCCAGCCGCAAAGCATGCAGCTGCCGGCGCCACAGCAGCCAGGCCGTCAGCCCCAAAAGCCCGAATGCGCAGCGGAACCAGGTCGCCGTCAGCGCCCCGGCCTGGGCCATGTGTACAAAAATGCCGATGCTGCCCAGCAGCGCACTGCCCAGCACAAAGGGCAGCAGGCCGCCGAAGGCCTCGCCTGTCGTGGCAGATGCCGTGCGTGACGATGGGTCCATGTTTGCAGCGGTCATGCGCGCTGGCTGGGGATATTGGCTCATGGCCGCCAGTGTGCTGCGCGGGCAACTTATCGAAAAGCGCATAATTCATGCATCAGCTATTCGTTAATCGAAACCTCATGCCCGCAAGCTCGCAAGACCTTCAGATGGATTGGCTCAAATGCTTTGTCGCGGTCGTCGATACCGGATCGCTCTCGGGCGCAGCCGGCGAGGTGCACCGCTCCCAGTCTGCGGTCAGCATGCAGCTCAAAAAACTGGAGGCGGCTGTCGGCCACTGCCTGCTCGAGCGCGACAGCCGCAGCCAGCAACTCACCGCCGAAGGCCAGCGGCTGCTGGGCTATGCGCGGCGCATTCTGGATCTGCACAGCGAGGCACAGTTTGCGCTGCAGGGCGATGCACTGAGCGGCACCGTGCGCCTGGGGGTGCCCGATGACTATGCGGCCAGGTACCTCACGCCCGTGCTCAGGCGCTTTGCCCCCCGCCACAGCGGCGTGGAGATCGTGCTCAGCTGCGAGCAATCGACCGCACTGATTCCCCGTGTGGCAGCTGGCGACCTGGATCTGGCGCTGGTGTCGCGCGACCACGCGCGCCGGGGCACCCTGCTCTTTCATGAGCCCATGGTCTGGGTCGGCTCCGAGCACTTTGCGCTGTGGCGGCGGGACCCGCTGCCCATCGCGGTGTATGAAGAAGCCAGCCTGGCACGACGCGGCGCGCTGCACTCGCTGGCCCTGCAAGGGCGCCAGCACCGCGTGGTCTACAACAGCTCCAGCCTGGCCGGGCAGATTGCGGCGGTGGAGAGTGGCCTGGCCGTTGCGGCACTGACCCAGTGCAGCGCCCCGCCCCATCTGCAGGTGCTGGGCAGCAAGCATGGGCTGGGCCCCTTGGCACCGATGGAGGTCGCCGTCTACCGCAGCAAGGAATCACGGCGCTCCAAGGCGGTAGACAGCTTGTACCAGCTGCTGGTGCATACGCTGAGGCAGGCGCAAGGGCCGGCGTAGTCCCAGCCAAGTGCCGTGGCGAGCGATGAATTTGGAATTCATATAAAATTCATGAATTATTCAAACCCCCTGCTATGCCTAGCCCCTCACCCCAGCCTTTGAACGATCTGCAGCAGGCCATCGAGCGCGTGCTGGCCGGTGGCCCGCGCTCTGGACAGCAGCTGGTAGAGGCGCTGGGCATCAGCCAGCCAACGCTGTCCCGAGCTATTCGCGAACTATCGGCCCGCGTCACCATGTTCCGCGAGCCGGGCCAGCGCACACCCCAGTACGCCTTGCTGCGCAAGCTGCCATTGGGGCTCAAGCCGCGCCAGCGCGTGTACCGCTTTCTCTCCAACGGCCACATCGTTCCCTATGCGGATCTTGAATTTCTCGTGGGTGGCGGCACGCTCGAGCGTGGAGATGCGAGCGCCATTCGCCTCTACGAAGGCCTGCCCCCCTATATGCTGTTTGCTGCGCCATCGGGGTTTCTGGGCCGGCAGCTCGCACAAACGGCAGCCCTGCAGCAGCCCTTCCCCGCCAGCTTGCGCGACTGGAGCGACGACCACCGCATTGCGTTTCTGTTCACCCAAGGGATGAATCTGCCGGGCAACCTGATCTTTGGCGATATCCCTTTGCAGCGGGAAATGGATTTGCTGCGCCAGCCCCGTCCAGAGGCGCAAGACAAGCTCGACGTGTATGTCGCGCTGGCGCAGCAGCTCAAGAACGAATCCTATGGCTCAAGCGCCGGCGGCGAGCAGCCCAAGTTTCTTTGGGTGGCCGAAGACACGGGATCGGTGATCGTCAAGTTCGCGCGCAGCGGCAGCCGCATGGCAGAGCTTCTGCCGCTTGAGCACCTGGCGCTGGCATCACTGGCCAACGTGGGTGTGCCCACCGCCAAGACCCAGCTGCTGGCGCGCGGCGAGTTTGTGTTTTTGGAAGTGCAGCGCTTTGACCGCGTTGGCAAGCAAGGGCGCCTGGGCATGCTCTCGGCCGGCGCCGTCGACGACGAGTTCTTTGGTGCGCGCGATACCTGGCCCGAGTTCGCCGCACGCTGCGTGGACGCAAACTACTTCAGCCCCCAGCATGCCGAGCATGTGGCCGTGATGGCTGCATTCAGCGAGCTCATTGGCAATACCGACCGGCATTTCGAGAACATTTCGCTGCTGATTGGCGACGATGGCGAGTACCTGGGCATTGCCCCGGCCTACGACATCCTGCCGATGCGCTACGCCTCCATCGGCGGCGGGCTGGACCCCGAGCTGGTGCCCATTGAGCCCAAGGTCAGCACCATTGGCGCCATCCCCAAGGTGTGGAGCCTGGCCGCACGTGCGGCCGATGCCTTCTGGGAAGCGGCGAGCGATGCCCAGCTGGCAGCACCGACCTCGGCGGCCATGCGGGCGCTGGCGCTACGCAACCGCGAGGTCGCACGGGCGTTTGCAGCGCCGCTGTTGCCGGGCTAAGGCCCTGGCAGCTCAAGCCCTGCTGGTCAACGTCAGCAAATGCCCGCCTTTGCGGCGCATCTGCCCTACCCACTCATAGACGATGGGCTCCTGCCGGGACACCTGAACCTCGAGCTCGACAATCAGCACGCTGAGCACGGCGGCAAGCTCAACCAGCGCAAAGCTGCGCCCGCCGCAAACCCGCTTGCCCCAGACAAAGCTGGAGATGCTGCCGGTCCCCATGCCAAACCCCTCCTGCAAGGCCGCATCCAGGTCCGGCTTCCAGGGGTCGGGCCGCTCCAGCGCCTTGTGGTTGACGCCCACCAGCGAGACCACCACCACATCCCCGGGCTCAACCTGCAGGTCGGAGAGCTGGTCGCCCTCCTGGGCCAGGCGGGTGATGAATGGCAGCGGCGGATACAGCCGCAAGAGTTCGGCCACAAAACTGCGCAGATCGGCATGCTGCGCGATGGCGCTTTGCAGCGCCTGCCGGTCATGGCCATGCTGGGCGTACACCTGGCGCAAACCCAGGTGCAGCCGCTCTTGCACCTCAGGGTGCGTGGCCAGCAGGTGCAAAGCCCAGCCGACCGAGTAGGACGCGGTGTCGGTACCTGCGCCAAACAGCATGGTCAGCTCTTTTTCAAACGAGAAATCAAAGCCGGGGGCCGTCTCTGCCTGCAGCATGGCCGTCAGCATCGGGCTGCGCGGCACGCTGTCCCCGCGCAGGGTTTGCAAGGCCGCGAAGATGGTCTTGCGCAGCTGCAGGATCTCGCGAATATGCGCCTTGTCGCCCCCCAGGCCCTCTTGCCCGGGTGCCACAAAGGCATAGGCCGAAGCCAGCTCGATCAGGCGCGACGCACTGCCATGGGCCATGGGCAGGCTGGAGAGCTCCACGTCCAGGAACATTTGCGTAAAGATGGACAGCATGCCCTGGTGGATGAGCGCCTCATCGAGCACTTGTGACTGGGGTGCCAAGGCCAGGTGGCGGGCGATGTGCTGGCCATGCAGGGTGCTGAGGGCAAAGGCACGGCTGGCATCGTATTTGCCCAGAAAGGGCTGCGAGAGTTCCTGGCGAAACCGCCAGGGCTCGCCATCATCGGTGAGCCGGGAGTTGCCCGCAACCTGGGTGAACCAGCGAAAGTTCTTCAGGTAGTTGTCGGCATTGCGCCGCATCACCCGGTCCGCGTCATCCAGGTTCTGGATCACGAGCATGCGGCGGCCATCGTGCTGCGGGCGCACGGTATTTTGCCGAGGCCGCTCACGCGCCAGCGCGTACAGATCCTGGCAGAACTGGGAGGAAATATCGGTAGCGCTCATCACCGTGGTGGCCTCGTTTACACCGGCAGTTCAACAATGGCCTGCTTGCCAAAATGCGGACCATCGAGCACCTGCAGCACCGTTTGCGCGGCCTGCCCGGCACTGCGCAGCCGGCCGGCCAGGTGCAGCTGCCTGAACTGGTCGGCGGCGGGAAAGCGCTGCGCAGCCGTCTCGCGCATCTGCAGCTGCATGCCCGTGTCGATCACCCCCGGATGCAGGGCGCAGACCCGGGCACCATGGGCCTTGGCCGCCTCTTCTTGCGCCAGGCAGCGCGTGAACTGGTCCAGGCCCGCCTTGGCCGCGCTGTAGGGCGCCATCGAGGCCACCGCCAGCCGCGCCAGGCCCGACGATATATTGAGCACCTTGCGAACAACCCCCTGGGCAGCGCTGGCCTCGGTGGCCTGCAAAAACGCCGCCGTCAGCAGCATGGGCGCTTCAAGGTCCACGCGCAGCACCTGGCGCAGCGACGACGCGGCCGTCATGGCCACTGGCGCAATCTGCTCGGCCTGTACCGCCGCGTTGTTGATCAATCGGATTTCACGCCAAGGCCTTTGCTGCTCGCCCAACCACTGCGCCAGCTGCGCTGCCACCGGCTGGGCATCGGCCAGATCGGCCTGCCATTGCCACAGGCTTGCGCCCTGCGCGGCGGCCGCTTGTGCCAAGGGCTCGCTGGCATGGCGGGCGATGTGCAAAACGCCGGCCTGCGGCTGCGCCAGCAGCTGCTCGGCCATGGCCTGGCCTAGCCCACGGGTGGCGCCGGTGATGATGGTCAGCACATCGCAAGCGGCCACCGCTAGGCTCCTGCGCGTTGCGCTGCCTTCAATTGCCCCAGCAGATCGGCCAGGTCCCCCACCGTCTTGGCGGGCATGAGGCTGACGGGGTCGATGGCCTGGCCCGACTCCGTCTCCATCGCCACGATGATCATCTCGAACGACAGGCTGTCGATATTGCGCAGGCTCGCAATCGGGTCTTCCAGATGGATGCTTTGCGCAGGAATCAGCAGACTCTCGGCGATGATGCGTTGAATGGCAGCAAGCTGGGGATGGGACATGGTGGCGGAGCCTTTTGGGGTGCTGTTGGGAAAATCGAATCAATCGGGTGCGTCGGAGTCCGCGAGTATCGGAATCAGCCCTTGCTCAAAACGTCGCTGGGTGGCTGCCCGGGCCTTCTTGCCTGACGAGGTATGGCCAATCGATCCATTGGGAACCATGCAGGCGCGCACTGCCGCACCGGCCGCAGCCGTAGCCGCTGCAGCGGCGAGCTTCAAGGCATCGGGCTGGCGCGACTGGCGCAGCGCCTTCTCATGCACGAGCAGCACCAGCGCAGGCAGTCCGCCGGTCAGTTCACGGCATTGCAGCATCAGCATCTGGTCTGGCGCAATCTCCGCATTCTCGCTCGCTGCCGCCTCCACATCCAGGGGCCATACATTGCGGCCATGGATGACCATCAGGTCTTTGCTGCGCCCGCTCACATAGAGCGCGCCATCGGCCAAGACAAACCCACGGTCGCCCGTCTCGATGGCTTGGTCGGCAGCAACAGCGCGCAACTCGCCCGCGCTGAAAAACCCCGACAGCTGCGCCGGCCCTTGGAGCCAGATATCGCCCTCTGTTCCGGCGGGCAAGGGCTGCCCTGCAGCATCGCGCACCTGCAGGGTCCAGCCTGGCAACGGCCGCCCGCAGTTGACCATGGGCTTGGCGCGTGCGTCAGCCACTGGCAGTGCATGCACCACCTGCCTGTCGTCGATGTGGAAATAGCCGCGCAAGCGCTCAAAAGGCGCATCGCTCATCGTCACGGCCAAGGTCGCTTCTGCCAAGCCGTAGCTGGGCTTGAAGGCATCAGGCGCAAAGCCCTGCGGCGCAAACGCCTGGGCAAAGGCCTGCAGTGCTGAACCATCCACATAGTCGCCCCCCACCCCGGCAATGCGCAGCGCATGCAGCCGGGCACCGGGCTCCAGCAGCGCTGCGGACTGCGCCGCCATCTGCCACGCAAAGTTGGGCGCATAGGTAATGGTGCTGCCCCGCGCAGCCATCAAGCCCGGCCACAGATGGGGCCTGCGTGCAAAAGCCGATGGCGCCAGATAGTCCACGCTGACCTGCCCGCACAGCGGGGCCAGCACAAAGCCCACCAGCCCCATGTCGTGGTAGTACGGCAACCAGGAAAAAGCGCGGTCTTCCGCCGTGAGGGCCATACCGGCCTGAAGGATCGCGTCGATGTTTTGCATGAGCGCCGCGTGGGAGATGGCCACCCCCTTGGGCTGGCCGGTAGAGCCCGAGCTGAACTGCACATAGGCAATCGCCTCAGGCGCAGGCGCTGGGGGCAACGGCAGCGCAACGGGGGCGGCATCGGCAGCCGCTGCCGCCAGGTCCTCAAAGGCCAGCAGGGGTACTGCGAGCTGGCGCTCCGCCTGCAGCTGTACCAGCAACTGTTTCGGCCCTATCAGCAGGCCAATGCCTGCCGCTTGGCACATATTGCTCAGCGCCTGGGCATAGCGCGCCACATCCTGCAGCGGACTGGGGGCGGGCAGCGGACATGGCACGCCACCCGCCCACTGACTGGCACACAGGAGCGGTAAGAAATCGGGCCCGGTGGTAGCCACAATGCCCAGCCTCGGCCCCATGCCATCCGGGCGCGCGGCGGAGCGCTCCAAGTGCTGCAGCAGTTGGGCGGCATAGGCACGGGTTTGCTGAAAAACCTGCGCATAGCTGCGTGTGTCCTGCAGCCGGCCCTGGCCATCGAACCAGCACAGCTGCTGACCGGGAAAGGCTGCCGCATATGCCAGCGCCTGCAGCAGATGTGCAAAACCGCCAATTTGCCGCTCAGGCATGGTGGGCTGGAGCCGGGCTCGCTTTTTTGGGCCGCAGGCTCAGGTCCTTGAAGCAGGACAGCACCATCACATCCAGGCGCTTGCCATCCTTGCCGGCAATCTCCTGCTTCAGTGTGGCTTCGTAGACGAAATGCTCGGTGTCGATCAGCGCAAACAGCAGCTTGCGGTTGGTGGTCAGCACGCGAGAGGTGATCTTGTCGATACCGCGGTGGTCAAACATCTCATCGCACAGCGGGAACCAGGACTCCCAAAAAACCTCACGCCCGATCTTGATGTGCGGGTCGGCGCCCAAGGTCAAGGTCGCCACACGGTGCTGGGGCGCGACGCTGAAGTTGTAAAAGCCCAGCAGCTGCCCTTGCGGCTTGCTGAAGATGCCGATCAGAAAATGCTGGACATTGTCAAAGCTCGCGACAAAGGCACGCAGGCCATCGACCGAAAAGTTCAGCGGCGCAAGATTGAGGCCCTGGAGCATCTGCGCATCGTTGAACCACTGGGCAAACTCAGGCGTGACATCGGAGGCCAGCAGGCTGCGGGTCACCAGATGCGGGGTCTCGATATGTACCCGCGCGGCGGGAGCTGCTTGCGCCGCAGCGGGCTGCACGCCGTGCAGCGGAATCCGAAAACCACCTGTACTCATGCCACCACCTCACATGCGCCGTTCAAACCAACCACCGCCTTATCTTATCCATTCTGGCTGCGGTGCAAGACAAGCAGCCGCTCCCAGTTCTGCTGAACGGAGATATGGTGCAAGGCCACCAGCGATGCCCATCCCTTGCGCACCCAGGAGGCCAGCACCGCATCGGGCAGGCGGTGGTAGGCATCCATGTCGACCATCCGAAATCCACCCAAGGTATAGGGCTTGCCGGGTAGCAGCTCCACCGTCGCCTGGCGGTCCACCAGCAACCGGTGGTGTTCCAGCGCCTGCATGAAGGCATAGCTGTGGTTGGCATCGTTTTGGCATTGCTGGCAAAACTGCACGATCTGAGCCAGGGTCTGGTTGGGGTTGCCCTGGTAATCGAAAAGAGGCCGGGCATCGGCATCTTCATGCAATGGCACCAGCTGCTGGGCATGCGGGTCGAACCAGAAACTGGCGTTTTGCCCATCCGGGTCGGGCTGCATCCAGAACGGATAGCGGCGCAGCCATGCCGGCACATAGCTGCCGGCCAGCCATTGCCCTGCAGCATCGACAAACAGGTTGCGCCCCTCCACCAGTGCCGTGATGGCGATGGGGAACCCACTGGCACCGGCTGGCCCGAACACGATGGGGTAATGGGCGCTGGCATGCCAGAACTCCCCCACCCCTAAAGGCACAGCATTGGCCGCCGCAGCGATAGAGAAATGCGCTTGACCGCGCAAGCCCCAGCCCAAGTGAAGGGCAGGATCGAGCGCGGTCAATCCGCGGTAGAACATGGGCACAGCGGGCTGTGCAATGGCTGGGGACATCAGTCAATGAGGGCGATAGGCCAATACCAAGCAGGCAGGGTGGATGCTTAGCCCTGGTCTGACGCACGCCGACGCAGCAGGCGCGATGAGAAGGCGGCAAGCAGTCCCCCCAAGCCCAGCAATCCCAGCCAGGACATCGCAGGCACTGCCGCCGGCGCGATGGGAGGCCCCACATAAGGGATGGATGCCAGGTACCAGTTATTGCCCACTTGCTTGAGCTGGTACTGGAAGCCGCCCACGATCACCGGCGCGGCCAGCGCAAAGCTGTTGGCAGGGTTGGCGCTATCGGCCTGCACCACCAAAATGCCGTTGCCCGTGGTCTGCGCACCTGCACCACCCAGATTGCTGATTTGCAGCAAGGTCGTGCCGCTGATGGTACCGGCAATATGCAGCTTGTCGCTGGCACTGCCATCGCCAGCCAATACCGTATCGAGTTGCACCGTACCGCCGCCTCCGGCCCAGGTACTGGCATTGGCCGTATCGGTGGCGCCAGGCACACTGCCCCCAACCAGCTGCAGCACACCACCGGTCTGCGTCACGGCCCCCAGGTTTTGGTTGGTGCCGCCTTGGGCCAGGGTGCCGCCGGTGATCTTGGTGCTCGTCAAGGCAGGCAGTACGTTCGTCGCGGGCAGCTGCAAAATCCCTCCACGCACATCCAAGCCGCCCGTAAAACCGGACTGGTCTACCGGATAGCCAGTAGCGACTGCAGGAACGCAAGGTGCCTGGCTATCAAACGCCCAGACGGCTGGGTCGAGCGCTGGCAGGCCCGCCAAGCTGGGCGAGATCACGGTCGTTCCCGCCTGCTGCACCAGTTGGCCATTGCCAAGCAGCGGCAGGTTGAAATTCACACTGCTGGTATGGTTGAACCTCAATTGGGCCGTCGACGCTTGCAGAAGAATCTGTGATGCCTCAATCTTGCCCGGCGCGACCGCCGTTGCGGACTCAGAGCCATAGACCACATTGCCAGTGCCCGCAACATTGATGGGGCCCAGACCGCCCTGGAAGGTCTGGGTAAAGTACTGGCCGCCGCCAGATGGCGAGTTGGAATACAGACGGCCCACACCGACTTTCACGGTCGCATCGACCGCGGTCACCAGCGTGCCGCCACTGCCGATCTGCACCTTGCCGATGGAGTGTTCCTGGAGAAGGTTCACCGCAGTGGAGTAGTAGTCGTTGCCGGATTTACCAGCCACGAGAAGCTGTGTACCACTTCCCGTAGCCCGAACCAAGCCCGTTGCGGCATTGTCCGCGCTGATGAGTAATGACGCAGGTGCCAGCGGATACCGCGTAGGATCAGTGGCTTGACAATACCCTTCCGTGCCAGAATAAGTAGCGCCATTGGTCACCAACGATTTGCCACCCTCCAGTACTGTCAAGGCGCCATTGCCGCTGCTGCTTCCCACCGCCAAACCAGTATAAAAATTTGCCCGGTTGGCAAAACCACTGACCGTCGGCTCTACCGTGACTGTGCCTACCCCACTGTCTTTGCCGATAAAGCTAAACGGAAGTAGAGCACCCTTCTCGGCTGCATTTCCATAAACGGGGTTGCCGGATGCCAGCTTTCCGTTGCCCAGAATATCTACTGAGCCAATGCCAGCAGGGCCATCACCCACCGCAAAGTATTTGACAGGATCGGGGGAGGTCGGGTAATTCGCATCCCCCGTCTGAAAGACCAGACCAGCGCCCTCGATCTTGACCTGGCCTTCACCACCGCTTTGGCCGAACACTGTATTTTGCTGAGGTGAACCAAATAACACGCCATTGGGCGAGTTGTATCCGAGCTGCTCCGCCGTCTTGCCCGCCCCCAGCACATCGACAAAACCAGAGCTACCAGCACCCAGCCCCACACCCAAGCCCGTTGTACTCGAGTGCAATCTACCGCCAGATGCAGACACGGGAGGCGCGCTCAGATCAATCGTCAGTGTGCCTGCCCCCCCTGCATCCCCCACACGGAAAAGCGGATCGTTGACCGTCAATGCAGGCATGTCTGGATCAGCGCTGGAGCCAATTCCTAGATACATGGTTTGGAGATCAGCGGTGGCGGTGATATCGAAAATACCTCCGGCGCCGGGCCCATAGCCCACATAAAAGCCGTGAGAGGTGTAGAGGTTTTGGTTGGCGCTGGTTGCATTCCAACTTGCGGCGGGCGACGCCGAGTTGATGACATTGGCACCACCCGCATCAACAGTGCCAAAAAACCAGGCTGCATCCTCAGTGACCTGACCAGGACCGACCCATAAGTTGGCAGCCGCCTGCACCTGCGCAGCACATGTCATCGAAAAGACAAGCATCAACGATTTGCTTATCAGCGTTGGCTTGTGTTTAGTCATGCGTGATGTTCGCATCTGGCATCCCCCCACCCACACATTGAAAAAACATTGCTTGCAAATAGACTTTCTGGACGCAACCAGCGCTATCCACACAATGAATATCAGCAGAGAGTACGATACAAAACGCTACGGGTCAATGATGTTTATCTCGATCTACACCCGTACCTTGATAAATGTCAAGAAGCTAATAACTCAATGTTTTATCTGCAAATTTTTTTGTAGCTGGATGGTCTAAAAAACAGGCAGCTATAGAAGCCAGTACCTTCAAAAGACCCTAATCTCGGGCGAAATCAACAATTTTTTAACACTATTTTGCATTTCAATTCAGGGGTCTATGGAAATGCTCCCGGGGCAAAGCTAAATCCTAAAAATACCCCTGAAACTGCGGTGCGGCCAAGCGGCCTTGCCCTGGCCCCACGGCTACGTGGGCCCATCCCGCCCAAACCGCTCATAAATCGACTGCCCCCCCGACAGCAGATCGGTCTGGATCGCTACGCGCGCCGCATGCGGGTCATTGCGGCGCAGGGCTTCGACTACGGGGTAGTGGTGGTCGATCATGCTGCGGCCCCCTTCGCTGTAGCTCTGGGCGATCAGCGGGCCCATCTTCAGCCACAGGCCGTACAAGATATCGGACAGCAGCGGCATACGGGCCAGCTGGCACAGCGCAAAGTGAAAATTCTGGTTCAGCGCAATCGCCTGGGCAATGTCGCCGCGCCGCACCGCGTCCTCGTTGTGCTGCACCTGCTCGGCCAGGCGCTGCACTTCGTCAGGCGTGGCGCGCACGGCGGCCTGGCTGGCGGCCATGCCTTCCAGCTCCACGCGGATGTTGCGGATCTCCAGGTACTCGTCCAAGGTCAGGCGCCGCACCCGTATATCGCGGGGGCTGAGCATCACCAGCACGCCGTGCTGCACCAGGCGCATGATGGCATCGCGCACGGGCGTCACGCTGGTGCCCATTTGCGCGGCCAGCTCGCGGATCTTGAGACGCTCGCCTGGCAGCAACTGCCCTTTGACCAGCGCCTGCGCCAGCTGGGCATAGATCTGGTCGCCCTTGCTCTCGGTGTTGACGCTCTCGAACCTGTCTGCCATCTGCCATTGCTCCTCGCGATTCTTGTTGTGATGCAGGTCTGCCAAGGCGGTGCTGACCGCCATGCCATGCAGCAAGATGCATCATAAGCCTTCATAGCCGCATGCAGGTTTACCCCGATGCTATTGAGCAAAGTTGCTGTTTAAATCTCTTCACCCCATTTATGATGCATCAAACATCAAATTAAGCAAAACGCTGCCTTGACCGGACTGATCGCCCTCTGCGCCAGTGCTGTCCAAGCAGCGCGCCCTTGCACCACCGGCCGCCGCATTCCATGAACAGCTCCCCTTTTGCCTCTACCGCCTTTGCCGAACCGAATGAAACGGATGCCTTGGCGCAAGCCAGCCAGGCTTTTTTGACGGCAGTGCCCCAGGTCAGCGCTGAACAGGCGCAGGCATTGGCCTGGGAGGCCTATGGCATCCAGGGCAATGCGCAACCCCTGTCCGGAGAGCGGGACCGCAACTTTCTGGTCCGCACAGCCGATGGCAGCGCCGTGACCCTCAAGTTCATCAGCGCGGCCGAATCCTTGGCAGAAACAGAGATGCAGATAGCGGTGCTCAAGCACCTGGCAGGCCGCTGCGCCGTGCCGGTTCCACTGCACCATCCGCTGCGACTGCCCACCGCTACCCAAGCCAGCGCCAGCGCCCACACCCGCCCCCCCACCGGCCCCGAAA